>DBFXIC010000485.1:0-2823 GCA_048455095.1 Anaeromassilibacillus sp. | reverse complement strand
GTCGGATGGCGGCGAGCTTCTGCGACGCCGGCTTCCGCTTACGGCGTGAGGTTATTATAACGCGCAACTAAGCTAACGTAACCAACCAGGCAAACCGGTTGCACAATGTAAAAGCCTGCCGCAAGACCATTATTTCAATGTTCTCTCAGCCGTCGGATGGCGGCGAGCTTCTGCGACGCCGGCTTCCGCTTACGGCGTGAGGTTATTATAACGCGCAACTAAGCTAAAGCAGCCAAGCTGGTAAACCGGTCGCACAATGTAAAAATCCCCCGCAAGGTCGCTGTTTCAATGTCCTCTCAGCCGTCGGATGGCGGCGAGCTCCTGCGACGCCGGCTTCCGCTTACGGCGTGAGGTTATTATACCACAAAAACCACTATGTGAGGATAGGAAAATAGAGTTCTGCAAAAGTTCAGCATCCTGCAGTTATAAACACCCGCTTTAAAGCTTCGATTTGTTTTTATAGCGCTTTTCCGGCAGCCGGAGCGGCCCGGTGGAAAAGTTTTTCCGTGTGGAGTGCGGAAATGTGGAAAACCTCTCGTTATTTCTTCTTTATACCGTAAAAACTTTACCGATAGTTTTTATCAGTCGTTTTTCCTGTTTACATAACTTCTATCCAGATCCCTTTCTCCTCAACTTTAAACAGCCTGCATCCTGCATTTCTCCACCGTTTCCACAGAGTTATCAACACTCTCCACAGAGTTTTCCACATGGTTTATGTAAACCTGTGGAAATACAAACCGTATAAACGCCATTTCCACGCGGTTTTTCGGCATATAGTTTTTCAAAAAGAACGATAGCAGCAAATTGCCTGTGAAAAATACGGTGGAAAACTCTGTGGAAACTGGTGAAAGTTTGCTAAATACTCTCCAGCCCTACACAAAAGTGTGGAGGAATGTCCAGCGCACAATATACAAAAAGCGCTGGAAATTTCTTTCCAACGCTTTTTGTATATGATTGGATGTAGGTGATCTTTTTTGCTTACAGAAGAGATTTCCCCACTTCGAAGTCCTGAATCCCCATGAATCCCGGGGCGATCTCAAACTCGTTGAAACTGACGACCACATTGCCCGCCTCGTTGATATAGAATTTCTGATCGTCAGAGATGCCGTGGAATCCCTCGTCGGGCATATCGGGGGTGGGGGCAAAGTACGCCCACCGCTCCGGGTCCTCCGCAACGCGCTGGTCGATGGTCTCCTGGACCGCCTTATCGGCAAGCTCTTTGTAATTCGGCCCCAAGACATCTGCAAGCGTCAGGTCCTTGCCGGAGGCCAAATCCAGGTTGTAGAAAACCTGCTCCGTATAGGAATCCGCCGCTGTCTGTGTCTTGTAAATGACAAAAGAGAGTGTTTTATCGTTGGAACTCTTGACCTCATAGGTAATGTCGAGCATCACGGGCATCATCTCCGCCGGGTTCTGTCCCTGCGCAATCGCCGCTTCACGGAGCTGTTTTGCCTCCTGGCGGGCTTGCGCAACAGTCGCATCGATCTTCTCCTGGATCTCGTTATTGACGCGCTTCTCCAATTCCGTGTTGCCGGTCCCTGCAATCGAAGGCTGGTTGACGGTGATCCACTCGGAATCCGTCTCAATCGCGTATTCGCGGAACGTCAAAACCTTCGCCACGCTCCCCAATACCGGCACCTCGGCCATCGCATGTGCAAAAGTGGGGCTGATGTTCAACAGCGCGACAAACAGAATGCACACCGAAGCCGCAACGGACAACGCCGGCTTATACCAGGCGACATGCCTGCGGACCGCCGCTTTTGCAAACGCCTGATCCACCACGTTGGGAAGCTGCTCCGGAATCTCCATGGATTGATAAGTCCTTTTCGCCTCTTCAAAATTTGTCATAATTGGTATCCTCCCTAAAAATATATGTGAAAAGTTTGTTTCCGCGGCAATCCCGGGCTGCCGCGGGCAAAGCTCAGAGCTGTCATCATCGATTTAGAACAAACCGGTTAAGTCGTCGCCACCTCCCCCTGTAGGTCAACTTTTAGGAGTTTGAGCGCTTTATATAAACGCGACTTCACCGTACTGAGGTTGTCCCCGGTGACAGCTGCGACATCTTCCAGCTTCATATCCTCAAAGAAGCGCAGGATGACCACCGTGCGCAGCTTTGGTTCCAACTTCTGGACCGCATTATACAGATCCACGCCCTGGGCCACATCCCGGTCCTCTGCGGCGGGCAGCGAAGTTTCCACATATTCATCAAGGGAAACCACTTTCCTGCCGCGCACGTAGTTGATCCCTTCGTTGACCAGAATGCGGTAGAACCAGGTTTTCATATACGAGGGGTTGCGGAGCGTGTGCAGTTTCTCGATCCCTTTGACGATCGCATCCTGCACCACATCGAGCGCCGCGTCGCTGTTCTTGGTATAGCTGTAAGCCAGACGGTAAAAGGCCTGTTGGTTCTGCGTGATATAGTCCCGAAATTCCTGTGTGGTTGTCACAATCCATCCCCGCCAATCTGTTCTGTATTTCGTGTTCTGTCTATTAGACGTGCCCCCGCTCTAAAAAGTTGAAGGAAAAATGGAAAAAGCCACCGAATGGCACTGGCCACCGGCAGCTTCCTTCCTCATACAGCGGGTTATTCGTTTCTGTCCGTGCCGGACTGCATATTCAGCTGGGTTTCCAGCAGGGCGCGGGCGCTTTTAATCATATAATCTTGGAAAGGTGGAGAGAGCTGATCAAAAATATTCAGAAACGCTTTGTGTTTCTGTCCGTTTTCCAGAAACATCTTGCCCTCGCCTGTGCGCAGCCAGACTTCATTGACGTGAAACTGCATGCAGATCATCTTTACATTTTGTTCCGTGATGTTTCCAGAAT
>DBFXIC010000484.1:0-5024 GCA_048455095.1 Anaeromassilibacillus sp. | reverse complement strand
TCAAAATAATGTTTCTTCAAAACAGCAGCATCCTCGGGATACAGTGCGCAAAGATAAGTATCTAGCCGATTTGCCAGCATTTAATAGACTTCTAGTTGTGAGGCAATGCGAAGTCTGGTGTCTCTGGTCTGCTCGAGTCCGATCGTGTGATAGGACAAGGCAATTGCTGCAGTCTTATCAGAGATGCGACTCTCCTGCACAGGCGATTCAGTGGGATGAGAAAAGGTTAGGGTTTTAATCAAGTCATCTTGTCTGAAGTTCATCGAAGGGTGCCAAATCTTTCAACTCGAATTCAAGAGTAGTAATATCATTGCGAAACTGTGTATAACCCTCCAGTTGGCAGACAACGTATTCCTTTGCAGTCACAACAAATCACCGCCTTTCTGAAAGCATTTGTTGATAAAATTAGAAAACCTGTCGAAGATTTGTGTCCCTTCCTTCTCTTGGGCACGGCTTTTCTCACCGCCTCCATTCTGCATCCGCGGAAATCTTTATTGATGGGGGATTGCTGGAACAGAAAATTTCGGCGCAGAAACAGGGCGTGGAACAGGAATCAATACACTCACCGAACGTAGTGTTTCAAAAACGCTTTGCAGCCCGCGCCAAAAATTTCTTCCTGTAAAATAGCAGGCGCCCGCCTATAGAATATGGGCAGGCGCGCATTTTCGGGGAACACTTTAACGGTTGTACACCTCAAACACCAAAACACGCATCTCGCTGTCTCCGGTGTTTTTTAAGAAGTGGAACGCGAACGGCTTATTGATTAGGACATCCCCGGCCTCGACCGACGCTGCTTCCCCATTCATGCTATACAGGCCGCTGCCCTCCAAGACCAAATAGACTTCATTGTCATCTCCATGCGTGTGTTCGCCAAAAGACGCGCCGGACGGCAAAACGGTATAGTAAAGGAACCGCACCGGCGTATCAAAGCTTTCCGGGCCAAGAACACGGCAGTTCCGGCACAGCCCTTCGCCGCCATGGACAGACTCTATCTGAGCCGGCTGGCGCAGAAAATTTACAATTTCCATCTCTAAACCTCCTTTGTGTGCGGCGGAATGTCTGGCATTCGGCACTCACGCTATTCTACGGTTGCAGGTCTATGGCTGCAGGACAAAACGCGGCAGAGTATCCAAATCGGCTGGTACGGTGACGGTACGTCCGCCGTCATAAACCGTTCCATCCACATATTTCCATCGTCCCGTAGGTAGCACGACGTTCCGCGTGCGGTCACCCTTTGTCAAAACCGGCGCAACCAGCAAGGAATCCCCCAGCATAAATTGATCCTGAACCGTTTCCATACCCTGATGTGGGAAACAATATTCCATGTATCGGACAATCGGCTCGCCAGTCTGCGCGGCGTGTTTTGCCAACGCGAGAATGTCCTCGGTATACTGTTCATGCAGTTTTGCCGCCTGAACACATAGCTCCGCCGCTTTCGGCGGCAGCACACGCCAGGGGGCCGCCGAAAACTGCATCATCGGCATCAGGGCGGCGCACTGTGCATAACGCACGAAAAGTTCATCGTCCAGTTTATCGCTGTTCGCCGTGAAATTGGCGTATTCCCCGCCGCCAATCATGTCCGGGCAGCTAAATGCATAGCCGAGCATCCCCTGTGTCAGCGTATTCGGAATGAGGGAGCCGACGCCGTCCCGGCCCCAGCTGTGGTTTTTATCCGCAAGGCGCTGTACCAGCGGAGCGTTTGCCATTGCGTAGCAGGCGCGGAATTCATTGTATGGATAGCGCAGGCCCGCTTTTGCCCAAAGCGTGCTCTGTTCATTTGCACTCACATGCCCTACCGTACAGTCGTCGTCCCGATAGAATTTCGCGTCTCCGCCATCCATCTTGAAGCCGTCCACGCCGTATTTTTTTACAAGGCCGTCCAACTGCGCATTCAGCCAGCGCATGCCATCTTCGCCTGACATATCCAGCACCGCGGACCATCCGTTCCACCACAGGCGCACGGCCGGCTCTCCCTGTACGTCCCGCACGAGGGCATTCGTCTGGCGCAGCGCCCGAAAGACCGGGCTGTCTGGGGAGATGAAGGGCGAGACCCACAGCATGACGCGGAATCCCATAGTGTGTAGCCGCTCCACCATCCCGCGCGGATCGGGGAAGCGATTGGGGAGAAAGTCCCACATGCCGTAATCGCACATCCATCCGTCGTCAATCATCAGCACGCCGGGGGAATACCCGTTCGCCAGCAGCGCGCTGGCATACGTGAGGATGCCCTGTTGGCTTTGGCCGTATAGCAGCTCGATCCATGTATTGTATTGCGGAGCGGTGAAGAAAAGCTCCGGGGGCATCACGCCTCCCACCGGTAGGTGATCCCGAACCAGCGCGTTCCATGCGCCGCGCAGGGTTTTGCAGCCATCACGGAATTGGATTTCAGCGTCGGGAGAGTACATATTCAAAACCCCGTTTTCAGCGGAGACACGGGCACCGCGCTCACAGTACAAGTAGCGTCCGTCGCTGGAAACCAAAATCGCCGCCGCGCCGTTTACAGTTTCGTTCGGCGTGAGGGACCGGCTATATCTGCTTTCTCGGGTGATCGGCAGATCCACGCCGTCCTCCACGCACAGGCCGTACCATGCTTCGCGCGGCCCAATCTGCAGGTGTTTTTCATCTTTCATTCCGTAGCCCCCTTTACTGCGCCGCCGCTTCATCCAGCAGGATGTCCAGATTCGGATGCAGCTGAAGTACGGAAGCCGGAACCTCCGGCGTAATCGGCCCTTCCAGCGCGCGGCGGATGATCTCCGCTTTATGCACGCCGTTTGCCACCAGAAGGATATGGCGCGCCGCCATCACATCAGCAATACCCAGCGTAAGACCCTGCGCCGGAACCTTGTCTGCACCGCCAAACAATTCGGCCTTGGCCTGCAGCGTGCTCTGCGTAAGATTCGCCACATGAATGTGCGCGCCGAAATCCGCGCCCGGCTCGTTGAACGCGATATGCCCGTTTCCGCCGACGCTGAGCAACATGAAATCAATTCCGCCGAAACCTCGCAGCTTCCGCGCGAAGCGTTCCCGTTCCTGTTGCGCCTGCGACGTCGGGGCGACCGGAACATAAAACTGATCTTCCCGCAGGCCCAGCGGGGCATACAGATCCCGCACAATGCGGAAATAACAGCTGGCTGGTTCTTCTCTGCGTACACCGACATATTCATCCATGTTAATACATTTTACGCGGGCGCAGTCCAAATCCAGCGCCTGTTTTAATTCAACCATCCGGGTAAAAATACCGGCGGTCGTGTCGCCCGTGGCAAGGCAGAGCGTGCTGTCTGGTTTTTGCAGCACCTGCCGCAGCACTTTCTGTGCGGCCGCGCGATCAAACGCCGCACAGGGTACGATGGTTTTCTGCATAGCGATTTCCTTTCCTGTTTTGTCAAACCCATTGCTCAAACGCAGTGAAGCATTGGGTCGGGTTAGACTTAGATTTTGGGCAGATTTTTCCGTGCGTGCCACAGGCACGCCAGCATCCCGGCGGCGCTGATGGCAAACAGCACGGAAATGCTGCGCTCTGTGCCAAGGCTATGCTCTAACGTAGACTGGATTCCCGAAGCAGCCAGCGTGGCCATATAGCCCATCAAATTGGAAACGACAGCCACCGCGCCGAGGTATACGGTTTTCCCCTCTTCTGGGCAGGACGCATATTCCATGTTCAGCGTGGCAAGGCTGGAAGCCGACGAACCTGCGGTGGCGATGCACTGCAAAACCGGCGCGGCGAACAGCGCCGCTGTCGGTGTGATGAGAAACCAGCCCATGTAACCACAGCAGGAAAGCGCGCTGGCCGCGGTGAGTACAGAGCGCCAGCCCCTGCGATCCGCCATGCGCCCCCAAACCCAGTTGCAGAAGATCCCCGTCACGGAGGCAAGAATCGTCATGACGCTGATGTAGCTGTGGGAAAGCCCCAGCCCGCGCAGGAGATACACCGGTAGGAACACCGAGGAAAAATTCCCCGCGATAAACCACAGCGTATCGAACAAGATGACTGAACGAAATTTGCGGTCACGAAACGGACGCAGGAAATCCTGGGGCCTGATGTTCAAGACTTTCTGCGACGGGGTTTCCCACACATGGGAAAGCAGTGCGATGTCCAGAAATGTGAGCAGCAGGATTGTCCCATATACAATAAAGTAGCCCGTCTGCGGCTGTCCCTGACCGATGAAATAGTCCAGCTGGCGCCCCATCAAAAACATTACCGACGCGTTGACGATGGAGTTCAGGATATTCTTTTTCGCGAAGAAATTGCCCCGACTCTCCTGCGGTGCGATGGAAAGGATCCATTGATTCAGTCCCGGCGTAACAAAGCCCGCGCACATGCAGGCGAAAAAATAAAGCAAGAATACCGCCGTCTGCCGCGACGCCGAATGGGAAAAAAGCAGCGGGACGAAAGCGGCAAGGCCCATGCTGAATCGGAACCCCAAACATACCAGCACGATGCACAGCTTACGGTAGCGCAGCCGTTCAAACAAGAACGGAGAAACCGCCTGCAGGATGCACCCCAGCATAGGAAGCGCACCCACAAGTGCGCTGAAGGCCGGGCTTGCGCCCATCCACGTGAGATACCCCACCAAAAAGTTCCCAATGCCAAGAGAAAAAATTGTGCCGGCAATTGCCTCTTCCGCCAGAATGATGCGGCGGCTCTGCGCCAGCTGCTGTTCTACCGGAGGCGTATGGGGGAAAAACTTTTCATACAACCGCATTTTCCGCATTCCTCTCACATGATTTGGCCGCCGCCCTGACATTTGGCGTGCTTTTCTTCCTGTTTGAACAAACGGGGGGATCGCCGCCAAATACTCAAACGGCGATCCCCCAATCGGAATCAGCTTTTAGCAGCTCGGCTGCCGCGGCAATTATGCCGCAAGGAATTCATCTACCTGTCTCTGCAGGTCGGCGATATACTCGTCAATTCCCGCATTTTTCAGTGCTTCCACCGCCTTAGGATATTCGGTGTCGAAATCCACAAAGCCGGAACGGATCGCTTCAAACTGCTTTTCCACTTCCACAAGGTTGAGTTCGATCTC
>DBFXIC010000483.1:0-3465 GCA_048455095.1 Anaeromassilibacillus sp. | reverse complement strand
GATGGGGAAAGAGCGTATGGAAGTGATTGCCGCGGACCTGCGGGAGATCAGCGCGCTTTTACGGGAAATGTTGGCGAATAGCCAGAAAGGGAATATGGAATGAAGGAACAAAAAGCGCCAAAGAAACCACTTATCTATTATTATGTAATTGTATTGATCGTTCTTCTTCTGCTCAACGCGCTGGTTTTTCCCAGCCTGTTTGGGCCGCGTGTAACCGAAGTCAGTTATGATACGTTCCTGTCCCAGATTGAGTCGGGGAAGGTCACACAGGTGGAGGATCAGGATACCAAGATCGCCTTCATCGGCCAAAATGACAAAGGCAAAGAAGCGGTGTTTGTCACCGGAAAGATGGAGGACAGCGGGACTCTAAGCCAGAGATTGGAGAAGGCGGGGATTCAATACGGCAAGGAGATTCCAAAAGAGGAATCTCCGCTGCTCACCTTTATTCTTTCGTGGGTATTCCCGATCCTGATGTTTGTCGTTTTGGGGCAATTGCTCACTCGTTTCATGCAGAAGAAAATGGGCGGACCGAACGCCATGACCTTTGGCAAGAGCAACGCGAAGATTTATGTGGAGGCGCAGACGGGCAAAACTTTTGCAGATGTGGCTGGGCAGGACGAGGCGAAGGAGGCCCTTTCGGAGATCGTGGACTTTTTGCATAACCCGTCCAAATATACGGCGATCGGCGCTTCCATGCCGAAGGGCGCGCTGCTGGTGGGCCCTCCGGGAACCGGCAAAACACTGCTGGCACAGGCGGTTGCGGGCGAGGCAAAAGTCCCGTTTTTTTCGATTTCCGGTTCTGAGTTTGTGGCGATGTTTGTCGGTATGGGCGCCGCCAAGGTGCGTGACTTATTCAAACAGGCGCAGGAGAAAGCGCCCTGCATCGTGTTCATCGACGAGATCGACACCATCGGCAAGAAGCGCGAAGGCGGCATGGGCGGCAACGATGAGCGTGAACAGACGTTGAACCAGCTGCTTACAGAGATGGACGGTTTCGATGGAAAAAAGGGTGTTGTGATCCTGGCGGCGACCAACCGGCCGGATTCTTTGGACAAGGCTCTTCTGCGTCCGGGACGGTTTGACCGCCGCATTCCGGTGGAGCTGCCGGATCTGGCGGGCCGCGAGGCGATTTTGAGAGTCCATGCGAAAAAGGTCAAGGTTGCGCCGGACATCGATTACAACGCCATTGCGCGTGCAACAGCGGGCGCTTCTGGAGCAGAGCTGGCGAACATTGTCAACGAGGCGGCCCTGCGCGCGGTGCGCTGCGGCCATTTCAGCGTGACACAGGCGGATCTGGAGGAAAGCGTAGAGGTGGTTATCGCCGGATACCAGCGCAAGGGCGCGGTGATTTCGGCCAAAGAAAAGGAGATTGTCGCCTACCATGAGATCGGGCACGCGCTGGTCGCTGCCAAGCAGAGCGATTCCGCCCCGGTGCATAAGATTACAATTGTCCCCCGCACCTCGGGCGCGCTGGGCTATACCATGCAGGTAGAAGAGGGAGAACGTGTGCTGATGTCCCGCGACGAGGCGTTCAACAAGATCGCCACGTTTACCGGTGGACGCGCGGCGGAGGAATTGATCTTCGGCTCCTACACCTCCGGCGCCTCCAACGACATCGAGCAGGCGACGAAGCTTGCGCGCTCCATGGTGACGCGTCTTGGTATGAGCCAGGAATTCGATATGATGGCGCTGGAGACGATGAGCAATCAATATCTGGGCGGGGATGCCTCTTTGGCCTGTTCGCCGGAGACCGCAGCAAAGATCGACCAGGAGGTTCTCTCCCTGATCCGTTCCGCGCATGAAAAAGCGATCGCCATTTTGAAGGACAATACGGAAAAGCTGCATGAGTTGGCGCATTATCTGATGGACAAAGAGACCATCACCGGTGAAGAATTCATGGGAATTCTCAACCGTTAAGAAGGAGAAAGACCGGCGGTCCAGTACGCAGAATGATTTTTGTATGGCGCACTGGGCCGCCGGTTATGATAAAAAGGGATTTTTTGCGTTTAAAGGGGAGCTGTGTTATAATGTTTTCGCGCCGTAAGCGGGAATCAAAGATTTCCGACGGCTGAAAGAACATTGAAATAGGAACCTTTATGCGGATTTTTTCTTACATGGAACCAGTTCAGGGGTTCTATTGATTAAACTGTGTCCTTGTTATAATAACCTCACGCCGTAAGCGGAAGTCAACATCGCAAAGGCTCGTTGCTTTCCGACGGCTGAGAGAGCATTAAAATAGAATTTTTTACGAAAATCAGTTTGGTGGATAACGGGCGCAGCCCGGGAAATAGGAGCGTAATAGAATGGCAGAACAATGGAAATTGGTTATCCCCTGCCTGTTGGGCGTGGAAGGTCTGGTGGGGGAAGAATTGCGCGCAATGGAAGCGCAAAATGTGGAGCCGCAGAATGGCCGCGTCTTTTTTACAGGGGATGCCGCCATGATCGCGCGCGCCAACCTCGGCTCGCGGTACGGGGAGCGCGTGCTCGTGGAGGTCGGCAGCTTTGAGGCGCGCAGTTTTGAGGAACTGTTCCAGGGCGTGAAAGCGTTGCCGTGGGAACAGTGGATCGGCAAGGACGACGCGTTCCCGGTCAAAGGACGGTCGCTCAATTCGCAGCTTGCCAGTATCCCGGACTGCCAATCGATCATCAAAAAAGCGATCGTGGAACGGTTGAAGCTCAAATATCATGTAAACTGGTTTGAAGAGACCGGGACGTTGCACCAGGTGCAGTTTCTGATCATGAAGGACCATGTGAGCGTGATGCTGGATACCTCCGGAGCAGGTCTGCACAAGCGCGGTTATCGAGCCAATTCCACGGAGGCGCCGATCAAGGAGACGCTTGCCGCCGCGATGGCATATCTCTCCCGTGTGCGCCGCGACGGGATTGTGATCGATCCTTTCTGCGGCTCTGGCACAATTTTGGTGGAGTCCGCGCTCTACGCGATGAATATTGCGCCCGGCCTGCGTCGATCCTTCACGGCGGAGCGTTGGAGAAACATTCCGGCCGAGGTATGGAAGCAGGAGCGTGCCCGCGCACAGGACTTGGTGCGCCGGGATGCCTCCTTTACTGGCTACGGCTATGATATTGACGGCGCGGCGGTGGATCTCACGCTGGAAAACGCGCGCAAAGCGGGTGTGATCTCCTGCATCCATGCGGAAAAGCGGGATATTGCGGATTTCCGACCGTTGGGCGAGCGCGGAAACGTCATCTGTAATCCGCCGTACGGCGAGCGCCTGCTGGACATTCGTGCAGCAGAAGAGCTCTACCGTACCATGGGGAAGGTATTTACCCCAAAACAGAAGTGGAGCTATACCGTTATCAGCCCAGATGAAACCTTCGAAGAGTGCTATGGCCGCAAGGCAGATCGCCGCCGGAAATTGTACAACGGCATGATTAAATGTCAGATCTATATGTATTTTAAAGCGTAAATTCATGAAAAACAGAATTTAGCAAAGTGGAGGACTG
>DBFXIC010000482.1:0-2724 GCA_048455095.1 Anaeromassilibacillus sp. | reverse complement strand
GGGGGGGGCAGAAAAATGACAGCAGAACAGCAGCGGCATGACATCAATGACAAAGCGTGGGAGAAAATCAGACCGCACACCATCGGTGAAAAAGGGACACGAGGAGGCAACGCCCGGGATACTCGGCAATTTATCAACGGTGTATTCTGGATACTGCGTACTGGAGCACCTTGGCGGGACTTGCCAGAGACGTATGGAAACTGGAAAAATGTACACCGCCGGTTCTGCCGGTGGCGTGACAAGGGAGTCTGGGAGAAGATTCTGGAGGCCCTGGGGGACGACACTGACTTTGAGTGGTTGATGATCGACGCCAGTCATGTCAAGGTACATCCTGATGCCGCTGGAGCACGGGGTGGGAATCAGGCAATGAGTCGTACAAAAGGGGGCTCAACACCAAGATACATTTGGCCGTGGATGCGCATGGTATGCCGGTGCGATTCTTTATCACTTCTGATACCACAGCGGATTGCACAGTTGCAGCACGGTTGATTGAGGGGTTCCAGGCAGAATATCTTCTGGCCGATCGCGGTTATGATACAGACGCGATCATTCTTCAGGCGATGGAACAAGACATGATTCCTGTCATTCCCTCAAAGAAAAATCGGAAACAGTTACGTGAATACGACGAATATCTCTACAAAATTCGACATCTCGTTGAGAATGCTTTCCTGCTCCTCAAAAGATGGCGCGGTATTGCGACGCGCTACGCTAAAAATCTTGCTTCCTTCGTCGCCGCCGTCCAAATCCGTTGTATTGCCATTTGGTTGCTCATTTATTGACGACACTATCTAGAAAGGTTGAATACTAAAACATGAAAAAATTTGCTGAGGACGCCTTGAACTACGTGAATACATATTCCAAACCTAGCGAACTGAAAATTACAGATATGCGTTTTGCGCACGTAGAGTCTTCCTCCGTCCATTGCATATTGCTGAAGCTTTATACCAATCAGGGGCTGGTTGGCATGGGTGAAATCCGCGACGGTGCAAGCGCTACTTACGCGGCAATGCTGAAAAGTAGAATCCTTGGGGAAAACCCCTGCGATGTCGATTACATTTTCCGCAAAATCAGGCAATTTGCCGGGCCCTCGCGGCAAGGCGGAGGGGTGAGCGGAATAGAAATCGCCCTGTGGGATCTGGCGGGCAAAGCTTACCAAATCCCGGTTTACCGGATGCTGGGCGGGAAATTTCGAGATAGCCTTCGGATGTATTGCGACCACGGAAGGACGCCCCCGGAAGAAAGAATGGACGGTACGGCTCAAGGCATGGCTTTAAAAAAACGAATGGACCGTTTTCAAATGAAAATGTGTAAAACAATTTTGGGTATAGAGGATATCCAGAAATTGTATCCGAACGAAGCAATTTTGAGCGGGCCGCCCGATTATCTGGCACAAATTAAGAGGGAGGCGGAAAATACAACGCACAGGGACAGTGCAACAGGGTTGGCTGCGGTGAAAGACAAACCGTTTCTTCGTAAAAAGGAAGATTTCAGATACGTTTCCCATCCGCATACGATGCTGCGGATTACGGAACATGGTTTAGACCGGTATGAGGAATATTTGAGCAAAATACGGGAGGCTGTTGGGTGGCAAACGCCTTTGGCAATTGATCATTTAGGGCATATCGGTTTGGAAGATGCATGCAAGCTTTTACAAAGGTTAGAAAAATATCATTTGATGTGGGTTGAAGACGTTTTGCCATGGTATTTGACAAAGGAATATAAAATTTTATCTCGTTCCACAAGGACGCCTCTGGCAACCGGTGAGGATATTTGTTTTGTCGAAAACGCCCAGCAGCTTTGTCAGGAACGCGGGATCGCGGTTATCCATCCGGATGTTTGTTCTGCCGGAGGGATCCTTGAATGTAAAAAAATAGGCGATATGGCTCAAAAATACGGCGTTTCCATGTCGATGCATATGTGTGAAACCCCGTTGGCCGCTTTAGCCACGGGGCATGTAGGATTGGCGACGGAAAATTTTTTTGCCATGGAATTTAACGCGCCAGACGACGAATACTGGGAGGAAATGATTCAGTTTCAGGGAGGGCCCCTCATTCAAAATGGAATGTTTGTTGTGCCGGAACGGCCTGGGCTGGGTGCTGATGATTTTAATGATGAGGTAATCCGCCAGCATTTATGGCCTGGCTACACCGCCGTTTGGGAAGAAACAGAGCAATGGGATTCCGAACGGTCAAGTGACAGGGTTTGGAGCTGATAATTTTTTGAACAGAGGTTAAAATTTGGAAAGCCGCACCGTCCAGATTGGGCGGGGTCTGCGTGTCCACCGCGCCAATATCGACGCTCCGCATTTTTTCGAGTTCCGTTATTGTCAACGTCATATGTAAAACTTCCTCGACGCGTGATTGGTTCCTCGGCTGTCTCGTGGGGACACGCAGGGGGGCGACACCGTAAAAGTACTGCCCCTTGCCTTGATCCACCCTCTGGACAAAATGATATGCTCCCAATAAAGTAGACAGTGAAAAAAGGAAGGGGAGCAAAAGAAATGGGGAAACAAATCGAGATGCCGGTCGAGGAAAAGGAGAACCTCATTCTGGAATGCCTGTCTGGACAGCTGCGGATACGGGAGGCGGCGCGGCGTGCAGGGGTGGGAAAGAGTAAAAAAACTCTTTCTACCAATCAACGGACTTTGGGACTTTTTTACCCCTGCACCTATACCATTATTATCTTTGATTTCCTGCACCCTTTAACTCGTGCTGTAGTCAGAGC
>DBFXIC010000481.1:0-4699 GCA_048455095.1 Anaeromassilibacillus sp. | reverse complement strand
ACAGAAAGGAGGCCCTGCAAGCGTCTGGAAATAAACGAAACTCATTACCGTAAGGGAGGAAAGAAAATCGTATGAAAAAGAGAGCCACAGCACTGCTATTAGCGTTGTCAATGGTATTGACACTTTTGGGGGTCGCCCCCGCTTCCGCTTTTGCGGCGGAAAAAAACATTGCACTGAACAAACCTGCCACCACCGGCCGGGCCGACCGCAGCCATGCAGAGATGACGCCGTCACTGGCGTTGGACGGCAACACCAAGACCCGCTGGGCCACCGGTGCGTATCTTCCGGAACGGCATGGCCCTACGGACGAAAACTGGATCTGTGTCGACCTCGGCGCAGTCTATGACATCTCCCGCGTCGTGTTGAACTGGGAAGCCGCCTACGCAAAGGACTACGATATTCAAGTTTCCAATGACTACGCCGCCTTTACCACCATCTACAACGGCTCCGCCAGCAAAGCATCCGTGCAGTCGCTGGACGTCGCTGGAACGGGCCGTTATATCCGCATGTATGCAAACAAGGTTTACCGGCAGGATTACGGCGTCTCGCTCTATGAGTTCGAGGTGTACGGCACTCTGGCGGAAAACCAGCCCGAGACGGTGGATACGGTCAACATCAGCATCGCGCCCTCCTCGAACGGCTGGAGCATCTGTTCCACCGGCACCTGGGCAAAGAAGGGCGGGGAGACGCTGGTTCGCTTTCTACCGCTTGAAAGCTGCGAGCTTCAGTCCGTGCTTGTGAATGGTGAAGAAAAGATCGGCCAGGTTCAGGCGGATGGAACGCTGCGTTGCCAGGCGGATGCCGATTTGACAATCGTTCCCGTCTATCGCCGTGTCCCCTCGTCCCGCTTTGAGGCAGAAAGCACTACCGTTGTCAATGCAGACGGCAAGGTGATCTCCGGCACGATTGTCAAAGACGAGGCCGCCAGCGGCGGTGCTTATATGGGATCGACCGGCGGAAAAGGCTTCATCCTCGAGAGCACGACGCTGGCTAACCGTATCTCCGTCGCCTACGCCTCCCCCAACACAAGCACGATCCTGGCCTACATATTGCAGGCGGACGGTTCTTATGAAGAGATCGGCGCTATCAATTTCTCTACCACACAGGGATGGACGATGGATACACTTCATACAGCGCATTCCGACGCCTTATATATTCCGGAGGGCTCCACCATCAAACTGGTGCCGCAGATGGACGTCAACCTTGACTACTTCACCCTGTCCTATGGACAGCTCTATCCAGAAGAAAGCATTCCCGCCAATACTCTTTTAGCTAAAAACGCCGCGCTGGACGGCGCTGTGAAAACGGAGGACATCATGTCCACTGTCGGCACTGCAGCCAAGCTGGACAAGGCTGGTCAGTCCGTCTCCTTCACTGCTCCGGACAATATCGGGGAAATCAACGTCTATAATCTCAAATATCGTACAGAAGAGGACGCGCTCGTCTCTGTCATAATCGGTAGCACGCCTGCCAAAGCTGTGACACTCTCCCCGACCCGGCCTCATTATTATGAAAGCTTCGGAGAGAAGGAACTTCCGATTCAGCCCGGCGATACTGTTACCATCACGCTCACAGAAAATGCAGAGCTGTATTTGGACAGCATTTCTTTCAGCTATGCAAAGCCGATCAATCGCTTTTCTGTGGATCATATGCCGTCCGGCAATGAACGTGTGGAAGTCAACATGGATGGCGTTTGGGAGTGTACCAGTTCCTCTTTTAAGGCTGGCAACGCTGTTCCGCAGGCCATCCCGAAAAAGTTCGACAATTCCATCCCTGTACCGGGCTTCTGGGACCAGGCCAGCGTGGCCATGCCGAACTATATCAGCTCCGCACTGTGGTACCGCACCACCATCACTTTGCCGGAAGCACCTGTGGGCAACGCGGTATTGCATATCGGCAAGGCATACTATGGCTGTTATATCTACGTCAACGGCCAATACGCTGGCGATTACCAGTATAACTACACAGCATCCAATACGGATATCACACCATATTTGCACGCAGGAGAAAATGAAATCGTCATCATGCTGGGCAATTACAACCAGCAGAAGGACGATCCCAACTGTCCCGCACATGTGGGCACCGACGGAGAGCGCAACACCTTTTATTCCGGCATCATCGACGGCGTCACGTTTATCTTAAACGATAATCCCGCCGTAACAGCACTGCAGACCGCTCCCGATCTGGAAAAGGGCTCCGTGCAGACGCGCACCACACTGGAAAACAAGTCGGACGACGATGTGACCACGGATGTTACCTTCCACATCTATGAGTTGGGCGTCTTTGACAACGGAACCCCCACGCAGGAAAAAAAGTTGGTCGGCTCTTATACTGAGAAAGACGTCGTTGTTCCGGCAAACAGCAGCATCAAATTTGATGTGGACGCTATTGCGATAGAGGGCTGCACCGAGGACAAATTCTGGACGCCGGAAAATCCGTTCCTGTATGAGATGGAGGTTTTCACCGGGGGGGACACCTATACAGACCGATTCGGTATGCGTACCTTCCATTTTGATCCGGAGACGAAACTCCCCATGCTCAACGGCAAAGCATATTACCTGCGCGGCACCAATGTTGCGATGAACCGCTTCTATGAGGATCCGCTGCGCGCAGACCATCCCTTCGACCCTCATTGGGCACGGGAACTCTACCAGCAATTCAAGGATATGCACTGGAACAGCCTGCGCTTCCACGTCGGCTATGCACCGGACATCTGGTATGACGTCGCAGACGAGATCGGATATATGATTATGGATGAATTCGCCGTATTTGGACATTGCAGCGACGGATGCACCGTGGAGACACTCGCGCCGGAAATGTACGCCTGGATGGACGAAAAATGCAACAACCCCTCCCTGGTGATTTGGGATATCCAGAACGAAGCGAACAATATTGCTCTCTTTGGAGAAGCAATTCGTGAAGTACGCGACTACGACATTCAGAATCGTCCCTGGGACAACGGTTGGTCCGATCCGCAGAGCGATACGGATCCCTGCGAATGCCACCCGTACATGTTCCTGAACAACTCCTTTACCCTCTCCGACTTCAACAGCATTCCTAATACCGAGTTGAAGAGCAGCGGCAGGAATCCCTGGGGGAACGACAACCCAAAAATCAACAACGAATATGGCTGGCTTTGGCTGGACCGTTACGGCGACCCGACGTCCCTGACCAAGGGCTACTATGACAAATGGCTGCCTGGTTCCACTCGCGAGGAGCGCTTGGAATTCTACGCAAAGGCAGTGGGACAGAGCAGTGAGTTCTGGCGTGAGGGCCGCCATTATGTCGGCCTCATGCACTTTGCGGGTCTTACCTATTCCAAACCCAACGCGAGCGGTGCGACCAGCGACATTTTGATGCCGGACCTCAACACCCCGGAGGTGCGCCCCTGCATCAAGGAGGCATTCCGCAATGCGTTCGCACCGATCGGCGTCATCATCAAAGACTGGTCTGAGACTGTCCGTCCGGGCACAGTCAAAGAGCTGCCCGTCACTGTCCTCAATGATTTAAATGAAGATTTGAACGGACTCGCGGTCACACTGACCGTCGAGAGAGATGGAAAAGAAATCCTTCGTGAGACAAAGGCCTATGATGTCAAGGCAGCTGGTTCCCCAGACGGTGGAGACCGTCAAGTACAGAACTTTACCGTGCGCATCCCGCGGACAACCTCGGGTGTTTACACGGTTACGGCGTCTTATACCCGCAATGGTGAAACCGTTTACAGCCGCCGGACCTGGACCGTGGACACCAGCCCTGTCAGTATTGCGGTGGGAAAAGAGGCATTCTCCAATCTGGAAGAGAAAAAATATCCCGCATCCTACGTTGTTGATGGAAACAACACTACCAGATGGAGTTCCTATATCGAAGGATCTTCCGCAGACGCACTCGACAAAGCCTGGATTACCATCGATCTTGGGGAGGCATATCACGTCAATAAGGTCCGTCTGGTTTGGGAAGCCGCCTACGGCAAAGAATACTTGATCCAGACTTCCGACGATAACGAAACCTACACCACCATTTATACTGGCACCGCCTCTGGCGAAGGGGAACAAAGTTTTGACGTGAAGGGCACAGGCAGATATCTGCGTATGCAAGGCGTCAAGCGCGGCACTTCATACGGATATTCTCTCTTCACCTTCGATGCATGGGGCGATCCGGTCAATGTTCCTTCCTATGCAGTGACGGTCGCAGACGTTTCCGGAGCCACTGTCTCTGTGGATAAAGAAACAGCACAGGAGAATGAACCTGTGACCATCTCTCTCTCGGATATTGCATCCGACAAACGCGTCAAATCCGTGACCGTCATTGACGAGGACGGATTCGACGTGGACGTCACTTCGCAGGCCGACGGCACCTATCGCTTCACCATGCCGCCGTGCGCTGTGACCATCAATGTACAGTTGGAGACAATTGCCTCGTATCTCCTGACGGCCCAGTGGAGCGGGAACGCCTCCATGGAAGTCAGCGGAAATGCGGATGAGATCATCTCCACCAATGCGATCTACGGCGCAAAGGTGCTGGCGGGCGAGAAGCTGACCTTTACCTTTACTCCTGTGAACGGTGCATTCTCCAGTGCAAAGCTCAACGGCGAGGACATCCCGTTTGAAGCCGATGGCTGCACCTATACCCTGACCATGCCGAACGAGAACACCAGCCTGCGCTTTGCCTTCACGAATGTGAACAAGGGCATCCTGGAAGT
>DBFXIC010000480.1:0-2978 GCA_048455095.1 Anaeromassilibacillus sp. | reverse complement strand
GAATATCCCTGCCCAGCTTGGAAGCGATCTGGACCGCGCCCAAAAAGCTATTTGTGAATATTCCGATAATCGCCGCTGTGAGTTTTTGCGCCGCCTCTCCCTTGAATACGGTGAATACCTCTGCGAGCGCCTGGGAAAACGCCGCGCCTATATTGAACATTTCAGCAGTCACTGTGAAAGTTGCCGCCAAGGCGTTCTTGATATATGCTTGATTTCCAGCAAGGTACAGGTTGATGCCCCCTACCAGATTGGCTGCGATCGTCACGCCCATGGAAGCCGCGGTTCCCACAAAGGTGCCAAGTGCATACGACCAACTGGCAAATAGTGTTGCAGCGGCATTGGAGACTCTCGGGTCCAAAAAGATACCACTCAGAGAATTCTGAATCCCGTCCAAATCCAGCAAAAATTTGGATGCATCGAATTTTCGAAACGCATCTTCGACACCTTGAGAAAAGTGCGTTTTAAACAGGTTTACTGCTGTAAGTAGATTACTAAAAATCCCTTGAATAGTGTCTGCGATTTGCTGTACCTTTGGGCTTAAAGTAATATCGGAACCAATTTCCCCTGACAGTGCGGGAACCGATACCGCCGCCCCACCGCCGGAGCCCCCCATGCTGTCGGGAGCGCCGGAAGATTCCGCATTTTTTTGCAGGACGTTCAGTTCATCGAACGACGCGAGCTGTTTCTTCGTTTCCTTGTTTGCCTGTTTCGTCGCGCTGGCAAGCTCCTTTTGCGCGCCTGCCGCCGCCTGTGTGCTGGACACTGCCGTATTCGCCTGACTGACCGACTTACCGAAAATAGCGGAAACAATCGCGCTGAACTGCTGCGCCCAGCCGATCAACACCCCTATAAACTGGTTTAAAAACTTCAAAGCCGGGGTAAGAACCTGAATAAGGCCCTCGCCCATGATCCCTAAAAACTGCTTCCATTGTTCAGAAAGGATGCGCGTCTGATTGGCCCAGGAATCTTGCGTTTTCAAAAAGTCGCCTGATGCCAGCCGCGTTTGCTCCATAACGTAGGCGTATCGCAGTTGTACCTGCTCGGCCTGTGTCATCTTCTGTGTCGTCTTGCCAAAGCCATTTGCAAGAGCGAATGCGTCAAGATTGGTCTGTGTCATGACTACACCGATCTGCTTCAGGCTTTCTGTTTCACCTGTCCAGATGCTTTTCAGCATTGTGTCCGATTCTTCTACGGATTTGTTATAAAAAGAGGCGACGTCTGCCGCACGCTCTGCGGTTTTCATCGCCATTTCCGCTGCACCTTGGCCAGACATACCCATGCCCGCGTTCATCGCCATGTAGGTAGAGGCCATCCGTTTGGCAGCCAGTTCGCTCATACCGAACTGTTTGATCGAGTTCTTCGCCCATTCGTCCACCTGGCCGCTCATCGCGCCGAAGGCCGTATCCACGACGTTCTGCACCTCGCCCAGGTCGCTGGCCAGATCAATCGCTTCTTTTCCAAATTTCACAAGCTGTGCAACGCCAAAAGCAACCCCAACAGCCCCAGCCAGTTTGCCAAGCGAGGATTTCAACGAACCGAGACCGCTCTGGATGTTTTTTAGCCCATCTTTAAATCCGCTGTTGTCCAACTTTGTGTCGATCCGGACACTTCCATCATATCCACCAAGTGCCAATCTTTCACCTCCAATCTAAAAATGGGTATAAGAAAACCGCGCCCCCGAAGGAGTGCGGTTTCTTGTTCTGTTGTGCCCCCCTCGCGGGGCGATACTGCAGTGGAGTGGCACGCAGACACTTATCACGCCATTTCAATCCACTCGCCCCTTACGGGGCGAGACGATTGCTGCATCTGAATTTTTAGGGGAAAGTGTTATTTCAATCCACTCGCCCCTTACGGGGCGAGACAGCAAATAGTAACAATTTATCTTTGCTCTATTTGCGTATAATCACCATTATTTTGCTCTCACCTCCGGTCAAAGCCGGATATTCAATGCAACGTTCCCAATCGTCAGGCCGATTTCGTCGCCGATTCCGCCGGGTAAATATGTTTGCATGGGATTCGCGCTAAGCTCTTTCTTTGGTTCCACCAATGCCATGACCTGATTGCTGATCTCGGGATCAGCGTTATACAATCGTAGCGCAATTTTGACACCGCTGCGACGCAGATACATGAGGGTTTCGCCCGGGTAACGCCGCCCATACTTCTCTTCAAACTCTGCTTTCAAATCCAACCCCATTCCGTTGTAGTCCCAACCGGGCCGGAAATAGCGACGGTCGTACAACAATTTCTTTTTACTCGGCGGCATCATCCGCAGGAAATCTTCTTCCGGCAAAATTGGGGCGCCTTTGTAATACATGACCTGATAATTGGCTGTTGGCTCTTTCAGGGCTTCTTCCATCGCGTGGAACCGCTCGATGTACGATGCAGTGAACAACACGCCCTTTTTGCCTGTAAGCTTGTGAGCGATCAGTTCGCATCCCTGCTTGGTTACGAGATAGCAAGGAAGCGTGCGGCCTGTAGAATCCTGATACTGGCTTCTCTGGAAAAAATCACTCAACGCAAAATTGCGTTCAGTACTTTCGCTAAGATATTGTTCGTATCGTTCAATGTCCCGAAGCAAATCGCCGTGTCGTTTTCCAACCAGCTGCGCCACTTCTCGGCTGTCAAGTGCTGGCACGGGTTCTGACAATTTCCACATAGTATACCTCCTTCATCTTGAAAGAGGCTGTCCCATCTGATATAATAGATTTATCAGATGGGTAACCTCTGGTGTATAGAACATTCGCTTTTCTTTCCACGGAGCGGCGGGTGTTCTATTTTTTTTGCGCTTTTTCGTACATCAAATCAATGCCTTGCCTGATTACCTCCGCTTTTGGAAGTCCTAGAACGTTTGCTGCATAATCGAGTTTTTGCGTATCTGCGTCAGACAATCTGACTTTATATTGATTACGCTTTGGATCGTCTGTGGGCCTCCCTGTTCTTGGCGACATTTTCAGCCCCCCTTTCTTTTGGGTGTACAT
>DBFXIC010000479.1:0-3690 GCA_048455095.1 Anaeromassilibacillus sp. | reverse complement strand
GTATCTGCAACGAAGGTGAAACCCTTCTGCCTCCTCTGCGCGAATACGTGGACCGCGAGCAGTACGGCGGTGCAAAGGTACGCACGAAAATCTGTAAGGCACAGCTGGGCAATGACGCTGGTATCATCGGCGCAGCACTTCTGGGTAAATAACAGCCGTGCTTGATATATTTTATTGAAGAGGGATCGATGAATGAGCATTGAACAAAAAACGTTCGGCACCATGCCGGACGGCACAAAGATCAATTTATATACCCTAAAAAACACCAGCGGCGTCTCCGTCCAGACGATGGAGTACGGGGCGCGTGTCGTCAGCATCCTGGTGCCGGACCGCAAGGGCGTTTTGGGAAACGTCGTTTTAGGCCACGACACGTTGGAAGAATATCTGGCAGACGGAGATTTCCTCGGTGCTACGGTAGGACGCTATGCGAATCGCATTGCGGGCGGCCAAGCGGAAATCGACGGCACGGTCTATTCCTTGAGTCAAAATGAAAATGGCAATACGCTACACGGCGGATTTCAGGGCTTTCATCAAAAGGTCTGGCGTTTAAAGTGCAGCGACAATGACGACGAAGCGCCTTCTATTACGTTTGCCTATCGCAGTGCAGACGGTGAGGAGGGATTTCCGGGCAATCTCGACATTTCCATCCGTTATACGCTTACAACGGACAACGCGTTGGTCATCGATTATACAGCAAAGACCGACGCCGCTACTTTTGTAAATTTAACCAACCACAGTTTCTTCAATTTGACGGGCAATCCCGCGCGAGATATCCTATCGCATGAACTACAGATCAACGCCGACTATGTAACGGCGGCCAGCGGGAACTTGATCCCCACCGGTGAACTGACTCCTGTGGCGGGTACAGCAGCGGATTTCCGCAAAGCAAAAACTGTTGGGCAGGATATTCACGCCGACGACCCCTTCCTGAGGCAGTGCAACGGCTACGACCACAACTTTGTGCTATCTGGGGAACCTGGCATGAAGAAAGTTGCCGAGGTCTTTGACCAGTCCACAGGGCGCGTCATGCTGACCTTTACCGATATGCCGGGTATGCAGCTCTATACGGCAAACGGTTTTCCGGATGGGATATATGCGAACGGCGGTATTCCGCTGCAGGCGCATCATGCGCTTTGCTTGGAGACCCAATTCTATCCCGACTCCCCCAACCATGAACATTTCCCGAGCGCTGTCCTACATCCCGATGAGACATACCGGCACACCACAACCTATAAGTTTGAAGTACGGTAATTCTAGGATACTCTCCCTGATATACCGAACACCTCCTGATGGAATTTTCATTCTACATCAGGAGGTGTTTTTATTTGTTCGTCTTTCAAAATGCCACTCCAGGCCATGGCTCACTTCTTCATTTGTCAATTCGCTGGCAAAGTTTCTCCATAAGATGAATATCCTACAGTGACTTGATTCCGCAGCTTTTCTAAAAGCGCGTCACCGATTCCCTGCACTTCTTTGAGCTCCTCTAGTCGAGAAAATCCACCGTACTCTTCCCGATAATCGATGATCTTTTGGGCAATCACAGGCCCTATGCCATCCAGCGCATCCAGTTCTTCCAACGTGGCAGTATTCAAATCGAGCTTTTCTGATGATTGCTCTGACTCCGGTCCATCAAGATCTGATGTTATATCCGTTTCAATAAAGCTTCTCAAAGGGGCATCCGGGACATAGAAGGCATTATATCCAGCCAACAAAGCGCAAAACACCAATGCAATCACAATTAGAATGCGCGTCTGACGCCTCTCTTCTTCCATGTTTTCTTCTTCCATATTTTCTTCTACCCCTTTCTCCTGCCTTCTCCCGTCGAAAGATCAAAGATAAAATCTAGTTTACCGGTAATGCTTCTCAATTTCCTCTATTAAATCCGCAACCGCTCCCTGATGGCAATGCCCGACCACCAGATCGGCCTGCTCTTTTAAATCATCTGGGGCGTTCTCCGGCACCACCGCCACACCGGCCGCTGCCAAAAGCTCTACATCATTGTAATAATCGCCAATCGCATAGACATTTTCCATGTGGAACCCCGCGAGCTTTATAGCTTGAAGCAACGCATTCCCCTTGCTTGCCTGTTCTGGCAGCATCTCCAGATAGTTCTCCGATGAGGATACAAACCGGACGCCTGGATGCGGAAACGTCGCCGCAAAGGCTTCCATCTCATCCTTTTTGTCTGGATCATCTGCAAAGAGCGCCTTGTACCAGGGCTGGATTGGATCGATCGCAGGCCCTTCGCTCCACGAAACGCTCTCATGATTTAAATGCTCGGTAACATAAGCGTTTCTACGAAGAATATGGATGGTCTTTATGCAAAAGTATTCAATTCCTGCGGTTGGGAACTGGTCATAAAACTTTTGGATATATCCAGACGCTGTGCGCTGATCCAAATGGCAATCCCACAGCAGCTTTTTCTTTGCATAGTCATATAGGATAGTCCCATTCAGGCAGATACACGGTCCCTTGGGATGCGTCAATTCCGCATACCGTTTACCGGACAAAATGGAGCGCCCGGTTGCGATGGCAAAGCTGCCGCCCTGCGCCTGAAAGCGTTCGATCGCATCCAGATTTCGTTGAGGCACTGTAAAATTCTCTCCGATCAGCGTACCGTCGAGATCGCTCACCAGCAGAATTCCACTTAGATCCATGGTTACACCCCTCCAACCGTCTGTTTTTCCAGTTTTGCCAGGAGGGCCGTAAAATACGGCGGCAATTCGCTTGTAATCTCCAAATATTCCCCACTTCGCGGATGGATGAATCCAATTACCCGCGCGTGCAGGCATTGGCCATCTAGATTTGGTACCACCTTTTTGGGGCCATAGACCGGATCTCCCGCGACAGGATGCCCAATATAAGCCATATGCACGCGAATCTGATGGGTACGGCCTGTCTCTAATTTCAGGCGCACATGGGTAAAGCCCCGATAGCGCGCCAACACCTCATAGTGTGTCACAGCGTTGCGCGAATTTTTTTCCGTGACCGCCATGCGCTTTCGGTCCGTCGGATGGCGGCCAATCGGCGCGTCGACCGTACCTGCATCATCTTTCAAGTTACCATGCACTACCGCCTCGTAAATCCGCGTAAAGCTGTGTTCTTTGATCTGTTCTGCAAGGCGCTGATGTGCGAAATCATTTTTGGCCACAATCAAAAGGCCGCTGGTATCCTTGTCGATGCGGTGAACAATACCCGGCCGGATCACACCGTTAATTCCGGACAAGGAATTCCCGCAGTGCGCCAACAATGCATTGACCAGTGTGCCGTCGGCGTGCCCAGCCGCCGGATGCACCACCATGCCCTTTGGCTTGTTCACCACCAACAGGTCCGCGTCTTCATAGCGGATGTCCAAGGGGATTGCCTCCGGTAGGACATCCAGCCCAACCGGCTCTGGAAGAACCAAATCAATTACATCCCCATCGTGCAGCCGGTATTTTTTGTCCAAGATCTTTCCCCCACAAGTAATACGATCCTGTTCCGCCAACCGCTCCGCTGCTGAACGCGTGAGTTCCTCCACACGCACGGAGAGGAATTTATCCAGGCGCATTCCCGCATCCTCCGCAGTTGCCACAACGCGCACCTGTTCTTCCATCGTACCCTCCGGCTTACACATGATCTTTTAACCGTTTTCCGTCCTTCACATCTGAGAAAAAGAGGATGTGGATCATCAGCAGCACGGTGCCGACC
>DBFXIC010000478.1:0-3711 GCA_048455095.1 Anaeromassilibacillus sp. | reverse complement strand
GTATTATTGTCCATGAAGGCAGTAACATCAGTATTGTTCTTCGCTTTGCTGATGAACTGCGCCGGGTGCAGGAATTTATTGAAGCCAACACCCATTCCGAAGCGGTTTAACATAACCGTATTTTATTTGATAGTTGGTTTTCTTATTATTCATGAGGCCACGGGTGCAACAGGCTTGAATGGAGCTACTGGAGCTACAGGCGCAACAGGTGCAACGGGAGCCACCGGCCCTGCTGCTGCAAGCACAAATTGTGCCTGTGTCGACCAAATGCGCAATCTCATCCGGCAGATCATCCAGTATTATCCTACAGACACTCTGGTAATTTCCATGGAGAGTGGAAATAACGCCAGTGGGCGTCCGGGTTCCCTGTTGCCGGGACCGAACAACAACCCCGCGTCTGGATTGTTCCAATTGACCAATGCGCAGGGTGTTCCGGAAGAGGCTGTTTCTTTGTGCCGAATTGCTTCGATCCGGGTAACCAGTGAAACGTATAACAATAACATCACTTATCTGCCGGGGCCGTCGCCCACTCCAACGGGATGCGATGCGGACTGTCAGGCTGCGGTTCGGAGTTACCTGCCGGTCGGCACCGCGGGTGTCAGCATCAATGCCGGCGGTCAGACAGTAGCCAAGGGAACCGTCTTGCGGAATGAATTTGGGATGTTGGTTATCGTTGGAGCAAACAACAGCGATCCCACATTTGTTTCTGCATGTAAAGCGGAAATTATCACAAAATAAAAAATGAAGGCCCGTGCTGGCGCAGGCGCACTTTGGCCTGCTGGAAAACGGGAGTGGAACAGGATATTTTGCGCTTGCTGGAATCCAATAAAATAGCTTGTTTTTAGTTGTGAAAGGCCGCTGGCATGTGTCGGCGGCCTTTTGCGCTGCATATTTGTCCCATGAAAATAGAACCATGCGAACAAAATTGGCTCGGCTTTTAGCTGTACGTGAATCTTGGAGAGACTCGCCAATTTGCGTTTCAGCACATACAAGGCTATAATATATAATAGAAAGGAGATTATCTAATTGGAGAGATTACAACAAGCGGGGAAGCGCATGAAGGAATGTTTTTTAAAAAACGTCCGGCATGCAACGTTAAATTTTATTTTTATTTTACTCTTTGTCAATGTGTTTCAAAAGATCTTTGGGATGGAAAATTCGATTGTCGGCGT
The DNA here is from genome assembly GCA_048455095.1 of Anaeromassilibacillus sp. Taxonomy (GTDB): domain Bacteria; phylum Bacillota; class Clostridia; order Oscillospirales; family Acutalibacteraceae; genus Anaeromassilibacillus. Next base: position 2,539 of record DBFXIC010000478.1, on the reverse strand, counting down.
GATCTTTACGATCATGATGTCGGCTTCCATGGTGCGCGACTTGACCGCCACACCCGTTCGGCACCTATGTATCCAAACAGCGGTCCTGTTTTTAATGGCGGTAGGGGCCTGTTTTGTCACAAATATGCCGCCGCTGGTCGCTTTGCCGGTGAATTTGGCGGTGCTTTTTCTGATCCTGTATGTGTTTACATATGAGTACGTCAGCCATCTATATTTTCCATATATCCTATCCTATTTATTCCTGGTGTTTATTTCCCCTATTACACCGGAGCAGCTTCCCAAACGGCTACTGGGCGTGTTTACAGGGGCGGTCTGTATGATCCTCTATCAGTTGGTCAATGGCCGGAGCAGAGTGGTGGAAACCGCCCGCGATGTGTTGGTTACCATGCTCAGCCATGCAGGCGAGTGCATCGACTGTTTGCTTACAGGAAAAGGAGTCCCTCAGAATCCAGAGCAGCTGCGCGCCGAATTGTGTAAGCTCAGTAAGATCGTCTACGACCGGCGCAAAAAAGCTTTTTGCATTTCCGACGCCAGTTTTGCGATGATCGACTCAGGGCGGGGATTAGAAAATCTGGTTTTATTGCTCTATGAGATGGAAGGGCCCATTACACAGGAACGAACCGGAATGCTGCAGCATATCTCCAGCAGCCTTTTACTCTTTCGGGCATATATGCTGCAGGAAGCGGTAGACATTCCGCCTCTTCTCCGGGAAGATTTTGGACCGCTGGACAACCCGGAGGCGGAACAGTTTTATCAGAGTCTCTCCTATATTCGCAGTCATATGTTGAGCATGACGCAGCCGGAGAAACGGAAGCGCTATCACAAGACCCTGCTTTCTTTTTCTGTGAGGCTGAAGGCGGCGCTTCGTGTCAGCGCTGTTCGGGTGATCTATGCGCTGCGCGTTTCCTGTTTGCTTGCGCTCTGTACGCTGTTTGTACAGCTTTTAGCGCTTCCACATGGGAAATGGCTGCTGTTCACGGTTGCTTCGGTCTCTTTGCCTTATGCGGACGACGTGGGCGCAAAAGCGAAGAAGCGTATGACGGCCACTCTGATCGGAGGGCTTTGCAGTGTAGTGATTTTTTCCTTGGTTCCCTCTTCGATGGGCCGGAGTTTCATCATGATGCTGTCCGGCTACCTTTCCTTTTACTTTTCAGATTATTCTGCAACCTTTGCCTGTTCAACTATCGGTGCACTCGGCGGCGCCGTTTTTATGGGTGTGTTCGGCTGGGGGCCGGTCGGCTATATTTCTCTCACGCGTCTGGGGTATATCGCAATTGGGATTTTGGTCGCTTTTTTGGGCAATCTTGTTATTTTCCCGTTCCGGCGTTCAACCGCCACGCGCCAGCTGTTCAAGAAATATGTCTCTACATCAGAATTGCTGACAAAGGTTTGTCAAGAACAGGAAGCTGATCCCCAGCTGTATTATGGCCTGGTGATCCAAGCGCATTTGCAGGAGGATAAACTTCAACAAAATGCCAGGGAGCTCCATTGGGATGGAGCGAAGGATCAGTTGGAAAAATATCGGATGGCAGTGCGGAGGGCGCACAGAATGAGACCGAAAAATTCAGCAAGTATCGCGCAGTGAATATTGTTTTGTAAACAGGGGCGCTTCCTACACCCTTTCAAAAAAATCATTTGAGAGATAGGAGGTACAGGGTTGCTCTTGTAACTTTGTGCCTTTTAAATAAAAGTATAGTATACTGAAATAATCCATGGATGATAGGAGCGTGAGAAAATGGCATTCGATTACAAAAAGGAATACAAAGAGTTTTATGCGCCGCCCAAGAAGCCTGTGCTTGTGGAGATTCCAAGGATGAACTTTCTTGCCGTGCGGGGGAAAGGGGATCCAAATGAGGAGGGCGGTGAATATAAAGCGGCGATGGGACTGCTCTATGCAATCGCATTTACCATTAAAATGAGCTATAAGGGCCCCTATAGAATCGATGGATATTTCCAGTATGTCGTCCCTCCATTAGAGGGACTTTGGTGGCAGGACGGAGCGGAAGGGCTTGACTATTCCTGCAAGGATATGTTCCAATGGATCTCCATGATCCGACTACCGGACTTTGTCACACAAAAGGACTTTGATTGGGCGATTGCAGAGGCGACTAAAAAGAAAAAACAGGATTTTTCCAAAGTGATGTTTTTTACCTACGATGAAGGCCTCTGTGTGCAATGTATGCATATCGGCTCCTATGACGAGGAACCCGCCACTATCCGCCAGATGAATGCATTTGCGGTTTCCAGTGGATACGCGGTGGACATTACGCCGCAGAGGATGCATCATGAGATTTATTTGAGCGATCCGCGGAAATGTGATGTGTCCAGATGGAAGACAGTGATCCGGCACCCTATCAAAAAATGATCCGATCGGTTTCGGTGTACAGAGACGCTTTCAGGACAATGATCCAGATCAAAGGGCTTAAATAGGAACAGCGTTGAGGTGAGACAGATGTCTGCTTCAGCGCTGTTTTCTGTTTTGAGAGAAACGTTTAAAACTTCATGTTTGTTTTGATCCTCTGACCTGAAAAATGTGCAG
>DBFXIC010000477.1:0-13029 GCA_048455095.1 Anaeromassilibacillus sp. | reverse complement strand
GTTCTTCATCCGGGTCCAGCGTGCGCCGCCATATCTCCATGATGTTGATGCAGTCCCGGGAGGACGGCGCCAGCTTGATATAAGCGCCGCCGATTTTTTCACACAGCGGACGATACTCAAAGCCTTTCTGCGGGGCCACGATGAAAATTCGCACATTCTGTTCGCGCAGCCGTGAGGCGAGGCATTGCAGCAGCATCGTCTTTCCGGCCCCGGTCCGTCCAAATACCGCGATGCCGGCGTTCTCGTATTTTTCATCATCGAAAGGGTCGATGCAGCACAGGGAATTGTTCTGCATGTTGACGCCGAAAATCACGCCGTTCATATCGTTGACCTGATAGGACGAAAAGGGGAAAGAGGCGGCGAGGCTGGTCGTGAGAATGTTGCGGCGGCTTTTCCGCTCCAGCGACGGCGACAGGGAAAGCAGCGGCAAGCAGGAGAGGTATGCCTCCTCCTGCCGAAAATCGCAGTCTTTGGAAATCAGGCCCAGCGAAGCGAGATAAGACTTCGTATCAGAAAGCCGCTGTTCAAGGAGTTCCGCGCTGGGCGCAGTCACCTCGACCAATGTGGACATATAATAAAAATCCTCGTTGTTGCGGTTCATCTGGTCCTTGAGAAAAAGGCCGGAAGTGATTGCAGAATCCAGCTCTTCAAAATCCTGGCGCGTATCGTCCACATCGCGCATCCTTGCCCGGTTGAACACAGTCGTCTGGGAGATTTTTGAAAGGACGCGGTCTTTGGGCTGGCGGCTGATAAAAAAGCTCATATTTACCCCGTCGCCCATTTGTACGAGCGGATTGAGCCAGCCGCTTGAAACAACTCGCTCATAACCGTAGCCGGTAATGTACAGATAGCTGTGATAAACGCCGTCCACGATAATGAAATGCTTATGTTCCCGCTGGATATTGGCCGGGGCCAGCAGGTCCGGCACAGCGACGGCACCGGATTGCAGGGGCCTGTAATCCGGCGTCACTTCCTTTGCCTTTTTTTCGCGCTTGCGCCAATGCTTTTTCTTTTTTTCGCTCTTAACGGGTTGAGGCACTTTCGGCTTTTTTTCATGACGAGGCTTTTTCGCCCTTTTCCTGCGCGGCATCCGGGGGATCGGTGCAACTGTCCATGCGCCGTCTATGATTCTGATGTCGGAAGAACCATCTTCCTCGGGCGATTCACTTTCCGGTTCTGCGACCGGCGCAGGAACAACCGGGAGGATTTCCACTTCGGCTCCTTCATCCGGTGGAGAAGATGCAATAGCTTCCTGGACATCTTCATCTGCAGCCTCCTGGGCCCGCCGGCACATTTCTTCCTCTGTGATACCGGCGAAAGTGGATGCTGCATCAAAGATATGCAGCGGCAATGGGGCGCTGCGGCTTGTATTGGGATTGAGCAGCTGATAAAGGAGTTCCAACTGGAAATTATCTTCGTATTGCGGCTCTAAAACCTCCAGTCCGCACATGTCGAGGTACCTGCGGGCGGTTTGCGCTTCCTCATACATGCGCTCTGCGGCGGCTTCCAAGGTGCTGCCGCGCAGCTTCATATCCGGCTCCAGCTGAAAAATCAGGAAAATACGAATGTTGAGGACTTCGTTCTGCGCAAGATGTTCCACCTCCTGAATGTTGTCGCGGATCAACGCCCGGCAGGTTTCAGAGGGCTCATCTTTTTCATAACCCTCCATGCGCTTTGTATAGTAGCGGATATCGGCGGGGCGGTTCACAATGCGGATCTGCAGATGGGCAGGCGCAATTTTCAGGTAGCTGGCAAAGTAGTAAATCAAGTTTTCCTTTTCCATGTCCGATTTCAGGTCGAACAGGACCGGCAGCACTTCCAGAATTTTTACGATCCGCCCATCCTTGAGCAGTATCACGCCGTTTCGGATATCGGCAACAGGAAGCCACCCTTCCGTGCTTCCTTTTTCCTGTGCCGGCAGGTCGAAAATTTTTTGAGGCGTGCCCAAAAGCCATTCTTTGAATTTCATTGCTTTCCTCCTGTTTCTACTTCCCTCGGTAAAATATCACCGCCTGCCTGCGCCGCCAGTGCAGCCACGCGGATAAAAACTGCGACAATGAATCGTCGTTGATGCCGACCAGTGCGACGCCGCAGATAATAACGGCGGTCCCGACCGTGAGCATCAGCCTTACAGTAAAGGAAAGGCCCGAAAGATTCAGGCATATCAAAGCGACCGGAACCAGCAGGCAGAGCGCCTCAATACTGTTCCGGACGGGAAATGTCCCCAGCAGCTTGCCAGCATCCGTAAAATTTACGGGGATGATGTAATTGGTGTGCATAGATTCACCTTCTTTCCTGCGGTATCGTATCTAACAGGCATGATGCCAACTCGTAAAAATCGTGCTCCAGTTCTGTGGTTTCTCTCCTTCGACGCCGAATTACTTCACGGAATCCTTCCTGCAACAGCGCAAGCTGTTCCAGGGTACAGGGTTTGCCGTATTGCTCGATATCTACAAAGCGCATTCGGCTGACCCCCATTGCAGAAGATATTTCTTTCTGCGTGATTCGGTATTTCCGGCGCAGAGCGTATTCAATCCGCACAATTTTCACCTCCTGAAAAACCATCTACTTGGAGACGATCCAGAACGGCCCGCCGGCACTGGCCGAACGCTTGGCCTCCCGCATGATCAGCGATAAATTCCACTTGCGCTGGCTGAAGCTGTAGCTGTACGGATCGGCAACCAGCACCTTGCCGTCAGCCGTCACGCCTCGCAGAACTATGAAATGACCGCTGGTTGTGAATGTGCCCGGCCCCATGATCACGACCACCAGTTTTCCGCTGGACAACGTATCGACAAGCTGCTGCGCGCTGGAAGTTCCTGCCCGCTGGACCGTCAGGCCATAATAATTGGCAAGAGCATCCGGTATCAGCGAGTGATAGCTGCCGTTTCCGTATGCGGCGTGCCCGGTGGCCTCGCTCCAGGCGGCGACCTCCGGCGGGGTGATTGCCCGCCCTGTCAAAGTTGATGCGGCGATGGCGACAGAGGTAGGACCGCAGCCGGTAATGCCAATGATGCTTCCGGAATAGCTGATCCCGCTCCAGCGGCTGTCCGTCTGCGCATAATACACAACCGGAATCTCAGCATCTGTAAACGTCACATCTCCCATATCGACTGCGGGCGAGTCTCCCTGCGTCTGGTTATCCGCGATGTTATCGTGGATGTACGCCGCCCACTGGCGCTGTTCTTCCGTGAAACCAATGCTTGACATAACTTCGTCCGGGGAGGCGGCGCGCAGGCTGATGTACAGCCTGCGGCGCTCCACCTCGCGGGTGCGGATTTCTGTTGTGCCGTCAGGATAGGTATACAGGTATTCCTCTTCCTTGTAGTAGGTTTCAACTGAGGACATCTGCCGGACGGTATGCTGCGTGATATTTCTGATTTCCGATTCGTTGATGGCGTCCAGTTCCTGCATGTGCAGGACTGAAGATATGGACGCCATCCAATAAGCGTCAAAGCCTTGCAGATCCTTTGTGGCGACCACATCGTCAAATCCTTCGGATGCCTGCTGTAAGACAGCGTCTACGTGATTTTGGATGCTCTGCTGTGTTTGGGCATAGTTGCCGTATGCAGTTTGCGCCTGTGCCGTCATATCCTGTATTTCTTCGTCCATTACGGACGGAAAGCCAAACAGGCAGCTCGGCAGGGCCACGAAGATAATCAGCGGCAGACACAGCAAAAAAAGCAAAAGCCCGGCAACAGTCTTGACGATTTGTGGCAGGAAGCTTTTGACGGCTGCGGCCGCAGCGCCATAGGCTCCGCCTTCCGCCGCACCCTTTGCAATATTAGCGGTTGCGGCGGCGAGCTGTGCCGCCGCACGAGTGCCATTGCCGTTATCGTTTTCGCCCATTTGGCGGCCTCCTTTCTGAGCCGGGCAGCGGTGCTTCTTTCACACCGTTTTTCGGCATTGTTTGCTGCCGGGCAGTATGTACGGACTTTTTCACTTGCTTTTCTGTGGAATGCACCAGGGGATGATTCATGGTTTCTGTGAATCGCCGTGCTGCCGGCACAGCGCCCATACCTTGCTCATAAGTACTGTTCGACCGTTTTTGTGTCTGACGCGTAGTATTTTCACCATACGACGCGGATTCGGCCCGCGTTGCTTCCAGAGGACGCGCAGCATGGCCCGCTGCGACCGTCTGGCTGTTGGAATGGCTGACAGAACTGGAAACAGCAGAATTCTTTTTTTCCATATATGCCGTCTGACCGCTGGAATGTTCAGCTTCTCCCGCACGGTGCAGCGGCGGCCTTGTCGCTTTCGGTGCGTCTTGCTGCATCACGCGCCCTCCAGAAGAAGCCTTATCGGACTGTCCCTTCGTCTGACGGGCCGCGGGTCTCGATTTGCGGATGGAGACGCTTTCTTCGAAAGGTGTTTCTTGACCCTGCTTGTGCAGGCCGGTGGAATGTGAAGTATCCGATGCCTGTGCTGCTGGCGGGCGAGTCGTTTTTTTCTGTACAGGGGCATCATCTTCTGCAAAAATATCAATATTGCCATGTGCAAGAGGAAACGGCTTTTTCGCATGAACGGCGCTGGCTTGCGCTCCGGCGGACTGCGGACGTGTTGCCCGCTGGCCGCCGCTGTGGGCTGTGCCGTCAGGCATATCTTTTCCGGAGAAATCATCCGGTATTTGACCACCTGCAGGACCAGTGGGGCCGGAAGGTGGCTCGGGTGATGAGCCATTGGGCGCGGACGGCCCGGGCAGCCCCGGATGCTTGTTTTGCGCCGGAAGTGCAGGCGGCGGCAGCTCCGGCAAATCGCTGAAGGTGCCGCCCCAGCGCCAGCCTCCGGGCGCATAACCCCGAAAGCCGCCAAAATGCGGCATATGCCCGGCATATGCCTGCGCCGCCTGCCGGACCGTATTGGCCACCGAGCGCAAAAACATTGCCGTAAACGCGCCTGGAAATATCCGTTCCCGTCCGGTGTGGGCGGCGTTGAGGCCTAGTCTGCACAGGATATCGTCAATGCGCCGGGCTACTTTGCACAGACCCACGACAAAAATCAGCCATGGAATAATGGTAAGCGTATTCGGTATTGTACTCAGTGCGGATAAAATGACTTTCAGGAAAAATATATTGCTTACCATGACCACACACATGCTACCGAACATACGGACCCAGCCCTTGAAGATATCTTCCGTTGACCGACTTCCGCCCATGGCGAATGCCACTGGAGCAAAGAAGACCAGTACGCTCAGCACGACATATCGTTCGCCAATCTCGAAAAACAGTTTGAATACCTGAAAGATCATGATGAGCCCGCAGATCACTGCCAGAAGCCAGCCCGCTGTGAAATCAAACCACGATTCTTCGGGGGCCATGATGTTGATAGCATCCGGCATTTGCAGCAGAGCAATGATTTTGCTGGTCAGGTCCATCCCAACTTGGCAGATCTCCGGGCTTGCAAATAGTAAAAAGGCAAATAGAAAACTTTTGGTAAACAGCATCTTCGGGTCTTCGGCGTTGAGGCCAATCCCCGCCATCATGGAACGCATCGCCTGAAACGCAAGGTTGCCAAGCAGGAGCGCCCAGCCCACGGCGATCAGGACTTTCTGCATGTTCAAAACGACAGGGGCATGGCTGACAAAGTAGGAGGTATCCATGCTGAAAACCTCCAGCAGCAGATTGCCGATAAAGCCGACGCACTCCAGGATCAGGTCATAAAACCAGAGCACAAGCCCCTTTACAATGAGCTCCAGCATGGATGTTTTCCCTCCTTTTTATACTCCGGGTTCCAAGGTAGCCAGTCCCGAAAAAAGTGGGGCGACATAGGCGATAAACGCGCCGATGCCGTTGATGACAGCCCATGCAATCCAGATTCTCTTGAGCCAATCCCACGACTGATCGACACGCTGCTGGCGTCCACCGGAAAATTTGCAGCCGAGCACCGCCACCGCGCTCATGAGCCCGGCCAGCACAGTGCTGATGCCGGCAATCTGAGAATAGATGTCTGTAATGATCTCGCGCCCGACCGTCCACATATCTTCGACGGCATAGGCAGGGGACGCGCAGACGAGCAGGAGCGCCGCCATTGAAATCATGGTGGCGTACTTCCGGGGCAGCGTCTGGCAAAAATAATATATTTTTTTCTGCATCTTCTTTTTCTTCATGCAAACGCTCCTTTGAAAAGTGGGGCGGCCTGTTATGTACCGCCCCATTTAATACTTGGATGCGAACGTCAGCTGCCAGTTTTGGGCAGCTTTCCTTTGGGCGTCGCGTAAATAATCGTTACCCAGCAGTCCTTGTCGATCACCCATTCATCACCGCGCCGGCCGCCCACATCTGTGCAGTTGCGGAAACGGTACTCGTTGGGCAGGCCCGGATTTACGAAGCATTGAATGTATGGCTTGGTGACAGGTGCAAAGCTCGGCTGCACCGTGCCGAATTCAAACCGAAATTCCGTGATGACTTCGCCGCTCTTTAAGCCCACCACTGCCGGTTTGCAGTCAATAAGGTTGTCCACATTGGTGTGAAGCCCTTCGGCCAGCACCCGGTAGTCCTGCGACAGGTTCGTCTTGTACAGCACCTTATATTCCAAATCCTCATTCCAGGTACCTGTGTGAATTTCCTGCAGCGTCACGGCATCCGTCGGGAGAATGTCACGCCAGTAGAATTCATCCAGAGGCACGTTTGAGTTGTTGCAGATGCCGTCAAAATCGTAACGGATCAGATCGCCCGGCATTGCTTCGACATTTCCTGTTTTCTGCACGTCCACCTCGATTTCTTCGTTGGCATCCTCTACTGTGAGCTGGATCAGATCATTGTGGACCTTCAGTTCTACAAAAATTAACTTGTCATTCAAAAGGTAATACTCAGGCGCCGACACTTCACGGACACCATAGAGCCCCAGCGGCAGGAGCCGGGATATGGCGATCCCCCGCTCATCGGTAGTGATGGTATCCACCACTTCGTTATCATCCGGCGTAAAAATTTCAAATGTCGCGTCCGGAAGCGGCGAACCAGCGGGCAACTTCGTCAAGTCGTTGTACTCCGCGGATACCTTTTCGATCCGGATGCGTCCCCGTTCCGGCGTGTTGGGCCAGGTGAGCCGTATTGTGGTGCCGTTTTTGATTTCCACTTTCTGCGTCTGGTCATCCAGTACGAATCCATCCGGAGCCTTGATCTCCTTCAATGTGTAGAGCCCGGCCTTCAGCGCATGATCCAGCAGAATTTCGCCGTTTTCATCCGTCGTGTATTCGCCGATTAAATTGTCTTTTTCGTCATACAGCAAAAAACTGGCACCAGGGAGCACCTGCTTGCCATTTTCCGCCGACACCTTTACCAGCGAAAGAGAACCGAGTTCCTTGTTTTTCAGCTTAATCTGGCTGGTCTTGCCCCACTGGAGGTATACGTCATAGGGCGTGGCGTCCAGCTCATATCCTTCGGCTGCCTCCACTTCCTGCACAACATAGTGGCCTTCGTCGATACCGGTCAGCACGATCCGGCCCGCACTGTTGGTAGTGTAAGTACCCAGTTCACGACCCGCGTCATTGGTGATCTTAAACGACACGCCGGGCAGCGGCTGGCCGTCGTCCCCCAGCTTGTAAATGACAAGGTAAGGATAGGGATGGTTTTCAAATTCCACTGCGTTGGCTTCTCCGGCCTTGAGCTCTACAATTTTCTCTGTCGTGTCAAGCTTATACCCGTCAGGCACGCTGATCTCCCGCACCCTGACATACTGCTCTTCAAGATTGGGAATGAAAATGCGGCCGTCGCCGTCCGTCGTGTAAGTGCCGATCTCCCCGCCATTCAGCTTTGTTACAAGGAATTCCACGCCGCCGATCCCGGCTTTTGTCACGCTGTCGATTTTCTGCAGTGTCAGGCCGGCGAGCGGGATGTTGGCAAATTCCACATAACCGCGGCCATCCGCATCGAGCTCCACGGTTTGAGGCGTCATATCCAACTGGTAGCCCGGCGCGGTGGCGATTTCATAACAGACGTAGGCGCCGGGTTCCAGATCGGGAATGGCAATCAGGCCCGCCTGGTTGGTTTTAAAATCTCCTATGCGCTCGCCGTTCAGCTTTTCCACGCGGATCGTCACACCTGCAAGCGGCTTTTTCGTGACGGAATCATATTTATAGATTTGCAGATGGGGCAGCTCTTCATTCTCAAACTCCAGAATGGCGGGCTCACCGGCTTTCAGCTCCACCTTTTGCGGTGTGTCGTTCAGTATGTAGCCGTCCGGCGCTTTGATTTCGACGGCGACATACCAGCCGGGATCCAACTCCGGGATCGTTACAAAGCCATTGCGGCCTGTGGTATACTCACCGACCAGTTCACCATTCATTTTGGTCAGGCGGAACGTGGCGCCGGCCAGCGGGTTGCCTTCCATGTCCACTTTTTTAAGGATGACAGGGCTGGCGGGCGTGTTTTCGAAACACAGTATTTTTTCTTCGCCCGGGTTCAGCAGGACCTCCTGTTCCCGCAGGTCGATGATGTACCCGTCCGGGGCCGTGATCTCCGTAACGACAATCAGGCCAGGGTCGATTTGAGGCAGCCGCACGAAACCGTCTTCGTCAGAAGTAAAACGGCCGATCGTTTCTCCGTTTTTATATCCGATTTCAAATGTTGCATTGGCAAGCGGCTGTCCGGTGACACTGTCTATTTTTAAGATGGACAGAGAGGACTTTTTCTGGTTGGACAGCGTGATTGTCGTAACCTTCCCTTCGACGATTTCCACCGTATGCTCTTCGTCCGACAGGATATACCCGTTGGGGGCCGTAATTTCCGTGACAATATAGTAATCCGGCTCCATGCCTGTCAGGCGGGCAATGCCATCGGGACCGGTGGTGATATCCTGATATTTTTTGCTGCCGCGCTGTGCAATCCGAAATGTGGCGCCCTCAAGTTTGAGCGCGGGGGCATCAGCATCCACCTTTGTAATCTCAAGGCTGGGCTTGGCATAATTCTCAAGTGTGATCTCACAGGTTTCGTTGGCCTTGATTTCTGCTGTGTGCGGTGTGCTGTCCAGGATGTAGTTGGGCGGACACGCTACTTCAGTGATAACGTACCAGTCGGGCTCCAGATTCGGAAGCAGGGCAACGCCGTCGGCACCGGTAGTCACCTGCTGCGCCTGGCCGCCGCCTTTTTTGGCGATATTGAATGTGACCCCTGGAATGACTGCCTTTGTCGTAGCGTCGATTTTGATGATTTTCAAACCTGCAAATTTATCGTTGTGGAAGGATACGCCGGGCGTTTTATTGTCGGTGGAAACCACCACTTCCTTCTTCGGCTCATCGTCCAAAAGATGATTGGCCGGAGGAGTAAGCTCGGTGATGATATACGTTCCCTGCCAGGGTACAGTCACTCTGATTTTTCCAGAACCATCTGTGGTGTAGGTGCCAACTACACCTTTCTCTGAGTGCCTTACTTCGAACTCGGCTCCGGCCAGAGGCAGATCTGTACCGGTTTCATATTTGCTGATTTCAATGCTGTATTCGCCAACGTCTTCTGTGCTCAAACGAAAATAGGCGGGAACCGGATCCAGTACATCCGCAGTGGCGCGGATCTGGTCGACCTGATCCGTGGAACTCCAGAAGATCAGGCTGTTCGGTTCACCGACGGAGCCCTTGAATGCGGAAAAAAGCGTGCCCGCAGAGATGGCTGCAGCAGATGACACATGCAGCACCTGCTTATCCTTGGCAAAGGAAACGCTGGCCTGCCCGGTAAAATTGAAATCGTTCAGATCACAGTTGGGGTTGGTATTGACGAGGTCCAACTTATATTCGCCCGGGATGCCCATCATTTTGTGGACCGGCGCCAACGCGCTGGAGAAATGCGAAAAAGACGGCACTTCCTTGTGGCTGCGCATTTGCGCGAGGATCTTCTCATAGTAAGGCGCTGCGGCAGGGTTATACCCGATTACCGCATTATAGGTCGTTTTATTGGTCGCGATAAAGGACTCCAAATCCATATATCCGTGGACGATTTCCCAAATGATGGTCTGCGTCGCAATATGGAAAGGGATGTTGCCGGCGTCCTGGGCTCCATACAGCATAGCGTAGCCGATTGCATACCGCTGCGTACTGGAAAGGCGGTCGTACTGGATGGGGTCGTAAGGTTTGCTGCCATGTGTGTCAAGGTTTTCGGGCTGGACGCAGTATGCGATCTGCCCGTTGATTGTGGCCGTCGGCCACGGCTGCATATTGACGGAGCCAAGCCCCTGGCTGGTGTCGTATTGATACCCCGGATGTTTCGTCCAGGAAAGCTTCCCGGCGCTGACTGCGGACGCAGAAAGCAAAGGGGCGCCATCCATACGAACGATCTCCACCGATGTTTCGACCTGAGCTTTCTCATCTTCCGTACCTGTTTCCTCGGGAATTGTTTCACTTTCGCCTGCCGAGACTGCTGGCGTACTGCTTATACTGGAGGAATCGGGAATGATGGCGGTCACGCTGCTGGAAGAGGTCGCGCTGCCAGAAACAGCGCTGCTGGAGGCTGACGCTTCGGAACTCGATGGTGTGGGAGCTTCCGCGCTGTCCGCGCTGGAAGACTCTGCGCCCGATGAAGAGCTTTCATCAACAGGAGCGCTGTCCGGTTCTTCATCTGTAATCAAGTCACCGGCATCCTCATTGGGAACGACGGTGATATCCGCGCCTGATGAGTCCTGCACCACTTCAATCTGTGTAGATGCCGATGTGTCGGCTATAGTGATTTCTGCTTCGGCAAATGCCGTGGGGAACATCCCGATACACAGCATCACCAGCAGCAGTATGGGGATGATCCGCTTTGTGATAATTTTGGACATATTGTTTTACCTCTTTTCTGCCTGTCCTGCGCGGCGAAAGAGAGAGGGAAGATGTATCCAAATCCTCAGCCGCCGCATGTGTGACAGACGGTATTGTATTTTCAAATGAAAACGAGAAAACCGCCTGCCCCGAAGGGTAGACGGTTTTCCCGTTTGTATGAGTGATATAGGAGATGGTAAGTTTTAGCCGTACAGCACGTAGATTTTGCTGCCGTCCTGCACGATGTTGTAGACGGGCGGATGATCCTGTTCAACTGCTCCCATCATGCCTGCAATCTGATCGATGCAGTAGTAGATATCGCTTTGAGCAGAGACCTGTGACAAGATCGATATATCCACCGGATTAAAATATCCGGCGTTGCCGATCGTCAGAGCCGAATTGACGCCCATGTTTTTACTTGCCGCATATGCGTGGCCATTGGCGATCAGCGCCGCGGCGTCAACTGCCGGTACTGCCGGCTGGGATGTGCCTGCGCTTTCGCCAGAGGCCAGGGTGGAACCTGCCCCGCCGGGGGCTGCATTGTTCGCTGCCTGCTGTGCAGCGGTTTTATTTCCGGCCTGTTGTGCGGCGGCTTTCTGCTGTGCCGCCCGTTTTGCGGCCGCTGCTTCATCGGCTTCACGACGTTCCAGCTGTGCCTGTGCAATCGCCAGTTGCTGGCTGGTTTCATCAATCTGCGCTTCCAGTTCCGCAAGCTGGGTTCTGTATTTGGCTTCCAGTTCCTGCACGGTTGTATCTACTGCCGCTTCACGGACCTCTTTTTCATTGACAGGCGTTGCCGTTGTAATTTTGAGGGCAGTGGTATCTATTGTTACGACCCGATTGCTGGGTACGCTCTCAAGAGGAAGCCATGCTCTTCCCCAAACAGCAACAGCGGTGACAGCTTCATCGTCACAAGCAATGCGGACGGGCTGAAACACCCATAAAGCGATGCCAGCCTCAATGGTCAGGACAGCAAATACAGGCACAACTGCCAATAAGATTTTCTTCGTTTTTGTCATTGCTGACACCTCCCTTGTGTTTTCACTATAGCACCAAAAAAGGCGATTGCAAGCTAACGACGTTTCTCCTAAAAAATATTTCAGATTTCAGTCCCCTGCACCACCAGGCGCTTGTCATCCTCACCGACAATGCAGGTGATCAGTGTGATCCGGTTGTCGTCGGTCCTGTCCAGATAACTCCAGTCATCGTCCGCAATTTCCACGATGGCGCTGACCTGATAATACCGGGTGCCAAGCGCTGTTTCATAGGCGATGATGTCGCCATCCTTGACCCGAGTGAGCGGGCCGAATTGAGAACGGTAATTGTGGCCGGAAAGGCCGATATTGCCTTCCCAGGCTGAGGTGCTCTTAAAATGTGCGACCCCGTGCTTCATATCTTCCATGGCGTCATCTGTTTCGTATACCTGCATTTGAATTCCAACAGACGGTACAGTGACGATGCCAATGCAGCCTTCGCCGTTCAGAGCAACTGCTTCCGGCAGTGTAAAGTCGCCAATCGCCCACGAAGCGGAATCTTTCCAGGTGGTATCCGGCGCCTGGTTTTCTCTCGGGGCGTCTGCTGTAACAGTGACCGCGCCATCCTCCGCCGTGATAACATTGGGCAGCGGTATCTCCGAAGGCATCGGATGCAGTACGAAATAACCGCCGACGCATATTATTACCAGAATCACTGCCAGCACTCCATCGACGATCCAGAGCTTTTTACGCGTGTCCATATTCATCCTCCTTATACTCCTCGGCTGCCGGGATCGGAATCGCCTCCAGATGGATCTTATAGCCATAGCCTGTGTTCACAATCGTTTGTTCACGCACCATGCCGTCGCCGCACAAAATCCGCAGACGCTGATTGTTCAGCCGTTTTGTTGCCCAGCGGTCGATGGTGATGATGTATTCGCTCACCCGACTCTGGACGGCGGCCGACGTCAGATCAACAATGGGATCAATGTAGGAAATCCGCACCCGGCGAACGATTTTGAATTCACCATCCAAAAGAGCGTAGATTTTCGCGTTTTTTCGTCTGTTCCAAAGCACAGCCAGAATGATGAGCAGAGCCAGTACACTGCCCGCAGTCAGTCCATACTGAAGATAGGGCGCAGGAATGGGGGCACCTTCGTAAATCACTTTGTAGGTGCAGCTGTCCAGCGTTTCCTTGCTCACTTCGCCGGAATAGATTGCTTTTGAGGTATATCCTGTGACCTTGCTGCCTGTTGCCCGACCGGAATAGCTGGCTGTCGCAGTAAAAGTGCCGTTTCCCATAGCCTGCCAGTCGATGCCTGCCAGTGTAAG
>DBFXIC010000476.1:0-25244 GCA_048455095.1 Anaeromassilibacillus sp. | reverse complement strand
ACAAAATGAATTCGTTTGTATTATAGCACTCTTATATAAATTTTTCCAGTGTAAATTGCAAGTTTTGTGAAAAAATCGGCATTTGTATCTTGCCTTGAAAGAATTACAGTAACGAAAAAACTTCCTTCCTCCATTTTTGTCATTACATGTTACCTTTTGTCACAATCTGTCCGGGAAATTCTGTTTGGGATTGCCCGGACAGATCAAATCGGCTGTTAAAGTGGAAACTGGCTTTTCACGGACAGATATGTTACAGTATGATTCAGATGGGACGGCAGCGTTTACCGCAGAATTTGCGGCAGTCCGGCGAGTCGCCGGACTGTGGTGAGCCCCGGTGCAAAGAGGCATGCGGCCTTCGCCGTGCCAGAGATACACGGTGTGTATTGCAGCACGGCTGTGTCCGCAAGCCTATAGGACGTCTTTGTGCCGTCCCATCATCTTTATTGGAATCAAACTGCGCAGAGCTGGCCAAAGGAGGGGGACCGTGATTCGGACGCTCGAAGATTTTTGTTTCTATCTATGTCGCGATGCTTCGCCCCGCTCCCGGCAAAAAAACTTTTACTGGCTTCAATCCCTGCGCTCCGAAAAAAAGAAGCGCGCACAATACAGAACCTTCTGGCTCCCGAAACGCGGCGGCGGGTACCGGCTGCTCTCCGCCCCCTCCCCCGGGCTTAAACAGGTACAGAAGGGAATCCTTCCGCTATTGGAAAGTGGCGAAGTCTCTCCCCACGCCGCTGCATACCGGCGTGGGAAAGGCCTGCTCGACAATGCCAGTCCCCATGTAGGCAAGCCTCTGGTGGTCAAGCTGGACATCCGGGACTTTTTCGGCAGCATTCACTTCCCTGCGGTCTTTCGGGCAATCGACGGCGCGCTGTGCCGCAACTCCGAAATAGGATCTCATATAAAAGAATATCCGGCAAATTCCAGACAGGCCCGCAACTACAACAGTGTGCTGAGCTTTTTCTTCACCTGTTTTTCCACGCTGGACGACGCCCTTCCGCAGGGTGCGCCCACCAGTCCGCTGCTCTCCAATCTGGTATTTCTGCCCTTGGACAGACAAATTGCATACTTTTGCGATGCGCATGGCATCGCCTATACCCGCTACAGCGACGACCTGACATTTTCCGGCGATTTCTCCCCGGACATGTTGATCCGTGTGGTGAGCCGCCTCCTCAAAGAAAACGGTTTTGCTCTGAACGAGGGAAAGACGGTGATCGCCCGGCGCGGCGCGCGACAGCTTGTGACGGGGGTCCTCGTGAACGACCATCCGCAGGCCAGCCGGGCATATCGGAAACGCATCCGTCAGGAGCTCTATTATATCCGCCGGTTCGGCCTGTCTTCGCATTTGCTCCATGAGGGGCGTCCCGACGCAGCTCTGCAACCGGAATCTTTTCTCCGCGGCCTGCTTGGGCGTGTGCAGTTTGTCCTGCAGCTCTGTCCCTATGACCGGGAATTTGTGGAATACCGCGCTTATCTTTTGGGGCTTCTCCAACGCTCTGCGAATCATAAAAATTGATATCGGCGGCTCCATTGTGGAACCGCCCTTTCCGATTTACCGAGTCGCATGAGGGCGGGGTTTTGCAGGATCTGACAAACCGGCCGCCACCAGTCGCGGAGCGCTTCTTCAATGGATTTGGCCTTCTTTCGGGACGGTCATTTCGCTGCGTAGGACGCTTTCTGCAAGCGCACCGTGTCCTTGACATAATTCCCGAATTCCCATATAATCAAAAGCATTCAGACAGTCCGAAATCCGACGGATTTCGGCTGAATTTACCTGTCGGATGCGGCCCGACCAACCAGAATAAAGGAGGCTGTGCGATTGAAGGAAGTCTTTCAAAAAATCATGAAAAAACTACCGTACGTACTGATCGTTGCTCTGGCTGCGTATTTCTGTGGCGTGGCCGCTTCAAAGGAGGATTCCGATTGAAGAAACTATGGTCTTTAATTTTGGCGCTCTGCCTCGTGTTTTCCTGCGGGACAGCCGCCTTTGCAGATACTGCCACTGCGGTTGCGGCCACGGCCGCCGGCAGTTTTCAAATTGACAACACCTCTCTGGCTGTAAAGGTCGGAGAAAGCGCGCTGATCACTGCATACGAAAATGGTTCGGCCATCATGAATGCCACCTGGACCGTCAGCAATCCGAGCATCGCAACGGTCAGCAACGGGTTTGTCACGGGCCGCCAGCTCGGCACCACGGCGGTAACCGCCACGAACAGCGCCGGAGAGAGCGTCACCTGTTATGTACATGTGATCCTCAAGGGGGTAGACGTCTCCTCCTGGCAGAAGGACGTCAACTGGAGCGTTGTGAAACAGCAGGGGATCGACTTTGCCCTCATCCGCACGGGCTACGGCAAGACCGCCCCGGAGACGCAGACCGACGCCTATTTCGTACAAAACTACAACGGTGCGACCGCCAACGGCATTAAGGTCGGCGTGTATCACTATAGCTACGCGGAAACCGTTGCGGACGCCGAGCAGGAGGCCGACTTCTGCCTGAGCATCCTGAATGGGCGCCCGCTGGACTATCCTGTCTTTTATGACATCGAGGACAACGTGCACCGCACCATGGATACCGACCTGATGGCCGACATCGTGGAGGCCTTCTGTACAAAGCTGGAGGCCGCGGGATACCGGACGGGCGTATACAGCTCCGTCAACATCTTCAATTCCAATTTGTCCAGCCCCCGGTTGGACAAATACGACCGCTGGGTGGCGAGTTGGGGCAAGGACGTGCCCAATTTCAGCAAGGCATACACGATCTGGCAGTACGCGTATGGCACGCTTGCCGGTGTGGACGGCAATGTGGATTTGAATTACTCCTTTAAGGACTATTCCAAAGCCGGGACACCTGTCACGCCGGATACGCCAGCCACTCCCACACTGCCGTGTGACACTTCATCCTACACCTTTGGTTCCAACGATGCTTACTATTATAAGGTATTTACCACCAGCGCGGCGCAGCCCACGGCAGTTTCGTCCAACCCGTCCGCCGTCTCCGTTACCTTTGGCAAGAAGGTGGACGACGGCTATATCTTCCAGATCAACAACGTTGGTATCGGAACAGCAACTATCACCACCACAACAGCAGAGGGCGCGACAGCCAGTTTTCTGGCGACCGGAAACAAATCTGCATCGTCGGGCAGCGCCTTAATCTGCGACACTTCCTCTTATACATTCAGTGATAACTCTGCGTATTATTACAAAGTGTTCACAAAAAGCATCGTTCAGCCGACCGCAACCTCTTCTAATCCAGCGGTCGTTTCGGTAAATTTCGGCAAAAAAGTGGATGATGGCTATATTTTCCAGATCAATAATGTCGGCACAGGTACGGCGGTTATCACCACCACAACGGTGGACGGCGCCTCGGTCAGCTTCCAGGCGACCGGAAATAAGTCCATCATCTCCACTCCCACATTGACATGTGATACTTCATCCTATACATTTAGTAATAATTCTGCATATTATTACAAAGTTTTCACCAAAAGCACTGCGCAGCCGACGGCCATCTCGTCCAATCCTTCGGTCGTATCCGTGACATTCGGCAAAAAGGTGGATGACGGCTATATCTTCCAGATTAACAACGTCGGCACGGGAACGGCGGTCATCACGACGACCACCGCCGACGGCGCTTCCGTCAGCTTCCAGGCCACCGGGAACAAGTCGGCTTCCTCCGTCTCTCCCCTGAAATGTGACACGACCGCGCCGTATACCTTTGGCAGCAATGCCGCATATTACTATAAGGTGTTTACGACAAGCGCTACACAGCCGAAGGCCGTTTCGTCCAATCCGTCCGCTGTCTCTGTGACATTCGGAAAAAAGGCAAACGATGGCTATATCTTCCAGGTCAATAACGTCGGCACGGGTACCGCGACCATCACCACCACGGCGGCGGACGGCTCGTCGGTTAGCTTCCAGGCAACCGGAAACAAATCCTCTTCGAGCGTCGCGCCCTCTACGGGAAGCCTGACCTGCGATACGACTTATCCCTTCACCATCAAAAAAGGCGGGCTTTACACCTTCCTGTTTACACCAAAGGGAAACACCGGAACGCCGCAGTTTACCACCGGCAATGGAAATGTCCTGACAACCGCCGGCCTGAAATTGCGCAACGGCTCGTATCTATTGACCGTCAAAGGCGTTGGACCCGGCAGCACCGGCGTATACGCCACGCTGCCCGGGCAAGCTCCGGTCAATTACTGCACTGTGAACGTACAATAATCTTCCACGGCAAGCGCCCTCCGATGTAGTGGTTTCACTGCATCGGAGGGCGCTTTTTGTTCTGTTCCCTTGATATTTGCTATGCATTTTTGCCGATCAAATACCTTTTTTACAAGCCTGCTTACGCTTTTTTCATATGCGGAATGCCCTCTTTACATCTTATAGACAATCTTCCGCTCTTTATTCCTTTTCCAGTTCGGCCTTGCGCCCAGGTTTCCTTTTTCGTTCACAGGCAGGCGGCATTCGTTTGACTGTCCGGTGATGTTCCCGGCAGGCGTCGCAGTCCCCATGCCGCTTGCAACTTTTATAGCGGCACGGGCATTTTTTCTCTCCGTCCATCGCCATTCCTCCCCCAATAAAGCATTCTCCATCAGCTTTCCCATCCCACCTTCCGATAAACCCTCTGGAAAATGGTTGCCGACAGCGATTTTTCGGATATAAAAAGATGTTTCCAAAAAAGGAAGCCGTCGTATAGAATGCAACCTGACGAAAAACGGCCTCCCCACCGCATGTACAGATGTCCACGCGGCGAGGAGGCCGATGTCTTTTATTGCAACGCTTAACGTTGCGCCTTTTGCATAGTCAAACGATTATTCAATCGTTATGACGTCATGGTTTTCCGGACGTACAACATCATACGCGCCTACGGCGGGACTGTCAGTCGGGACACATCTACCACGATTCCCTTTGATAGTCCGGCGCAAAGTAGAAGCTCGCTGTTTCTGTCCGGCGAAGACGCGGCCGGTTTTTTGCGGATAGTCCCGCGCCGGCCGTACGACCAGATTCAACCTGGTCAGCCGATTGTTACTGTGCAGTGTTTCACAGCGTTTTGGCCCGGCAGGGTGGTATACACGCCCGTGCTCGTTCCAGGTGCGCCGACCGCATAGACTCTGAAATAGTAGTCGTTGCCAATCTGCGCTACGAACTGTGTCTTGAGCACATTGCTGTTTCCAACCGTGAAGCCCGGAACAGCGCCGTTGCCGTTCACAACCGTCATCTTGAAGCAGTAAGCCGCGCCATGCGCCATACGGAAGTCCACCGTCGTATCGGAGACAACATACGCGCCCGCTGCGACGTTCTGTCCCGCACGCACAACGCCGGAGGCGCCGTAGCTGTTATCCGGAACCTGCGTGGTCTTGCTAGTGCTCTTTCTGCCGCTGTTGTCAACCGGCAGTGTGAGGCCGTTGCGTGCAACCGTCAGCTTTTCGACCATCTGGTCCACGGTCTCCTGATCCACATCGGGATCTTCCAGCGTTGCGATGCACGCTTTCAGAACATTCTCAAATTTCTTTACACTTTCCGGCGTGTACTTGCTGGTGTCGATCTTCTTGGAGGATTCCACGATCTCTTCCAGGGCGCTCTTGTCCGGGATTTCGCACAGTGCGCCCATCGCCTTGACCAGCGCGTCTTTTGCCGCATTGATTTCCTTCTGGGTGTTTTTCAGGCTCATTCCCTGCGCCACATCGAGCGCCGCGAGGAATTCTGTCTTTCCTGCATCCAAGTAACCGTCCAGGTTTTCCTTGACGATCAGGGCCTGGGCGATCACTTTGTTCAGCTCGCTGAGATCCACATGGCGCTTCAGACTGTCGATCGCATTGTAAAGACCGTCATATGCCTCTGTTACGTCGGCATCCAACGGCTCATCCTGTGCGGCAACATCTTCCGCGGCAGCCAGTTTCTCGAGCATTTCGGCCCAGCTCTCTGCCGTAAAGTCCTCTTCAATCAGATTCTTTGCGGAAGCGATCAGCAGTTCCAGCTCAGTGGTGTTGCCCGCCTTGAAGCTCAGCAGATGGATCGCATCCATCAGGTCGCTCCACGCCTTGTCGATCGTCTTCTGATCAGCAGTCTTGTCAGCCTGCACGTCCTGTGCGGCTTTCAAGGCGTTCTTGAAGTTCTCCTGGACGCGCCCGACCGCATTCGCATATTCCTCTCCTTCCAGGAGCGGCTCCGCAAGCTCAACCAAGGTGTTGAGCACCTGCTTGCTGACCACGGTGAAGGAGAAGTCGAGCACGGCATCCTCGCGGCCCATCTGGCCCGCATAGGTGTAGCTGTCGGTGGGGGTATCCTCATCAAATTCCACCGGTACGCCGTTCACGGCGATCGCCGCAAATTCCCTGCCCTCTACTCTGGGAGCGAAGGTCAGTTCATAGGGGTCCTTTTCCGTGATCGTCGCCTCATAGCGTCCGATCAGGTTCGGGATGGTGGTGTCCACGCCGTCCACAGCCAGCTCTACGCTGGTGGAATAGGTGACAGTCAGGTCGTGCGGCTCCAGCGGGCCATGGTATCCCGTGAACTCGATCCAGTTCAGGTTCAGGCCGCCGGTGGTCATCAGGACCTTAATCTTGTACTTGCCTGCATCGAGGTAGACGCGCGGGCCTTCCTTGGTGACCCACTTTTGCCATCCGCCGGTGCCGCTTGTGGTAAAGGAAGCAAGCGTATTGCCCTTGATCTGCATGACGAAGGTGCTCTGCACCAATTCATCCTGTCCGCTGGAAACGCGGGCGGTGATGTCATAATAGCCAGGCTCCAAAATCTCTACATTGTAGATGGCGTATTCGCCCTTGTCGCAGTATCCCAGGTTGCGTCCGCCGCCCTCATCGGAGCAGTTTTCAGGACGCATGGTGCCGGAGATGCTTGCATACTCGTCGGCCGCCTTGATGCGGGTGGTCTCGGAGCTGATCGGGATATACTTGGCTTCCATGCTGGTATCGAAATGGATATAATCGAATTTCGCGGTGAGATGGTCGCCTGTTGTGGAACCATCGGATGCCAAGAGGCCGATCTTCGGATCGGAATAGTTGGCGGAGGCCGCCGTACCCATTTCATAGTACGTCTCGCCGTCCACACTCATCGCACCTGTGTAGGTGTTGCCGCGCTTGGAGAGCTTGAGATACATGACATTGTCCGTCACCAGATCAGCCAGATCCTTGTTGGCGACAATCTGACTGTGACTGCCGTTGCTCTCCTGCGAGATGAAGAAGTTTGCGCCGGGCCGCTGTGCGCTGCTGCTTTCATTGTACTCCATGCGGAACGTGATATAGTTATCCTCATTCTGCATGACGATCATGCCGATCTCCTGATATATCCTATGGGGTTTCTGATCGAACGTCACCTTGGTGTATGCATCCCAGTTGCCGGCGGCAGGCTGGGTGACATAGTTGAACAGGTTGTTGTTCGTCTGATACAGGTCGCCCTTTTCTGTGGTAATGCACAGGGCGCCGTCCGCCACTTTGAGGTTATCCGGATTCGGGCGGTTGACGGTCCAGAAGCTCTGCAGAGCATCCCCGTCAAAGTCGTCGTTGCGCGGTCCCTGGGAGAAGCGAATGTTATAGACAAACGCCTGATCCGGGCTTTCGCAGCGAACCTGGGCCACATGCTCCTCTGCATCGTAGGAAACCGTATAAGCCACGCCCTCGGGAACATCGGCTGTGATTTCCGGAACTGCATCCATATCCTCCACCAGGACGGAGTAATCTGTAATGGTGGTTTCAAATTCGAGGATGGACTCGCCATTGATCTTGATGTCGTCCGCATAGGCATATGTCGGGTTATCGAACACCGGCGGCAGGCCGGGCTCGTCGGTGAAGATCACCTTATAGATGCGCTCTTCCTTGCCCTCGTTGGCATAGATGACCGCGATGGGGCTCTCTACGCTTGCCTGAACGACCTTGACGTCCACGCCATCTGCCGCTTCCACAGCGACTTCGGGGATCTCCACGCCTTCGTTCAGCTTGGTGTAGACCTCATAGTCGAGTACCAGCGGATTGAAGATCTTGATGGAACGGCCGCCGACCTTCAGGCTGCTGATGGTCGGATCGCCCGGCTCTTCCTTTTCCACGCCGAACCACGGCTCGTGCGCCACATAGGGGCTTTCATAGTCCAAATTGTACATGCGCGCGAATGCGGGGGACTTAAGCAGGTAATTCAGCACGTTGATCGCGCTGCGCTGGACTTCGCCAAGTGTGAGGACGCCGGCGTTGACCGCGTTGACGATCGAGTTTGCCTCGTCCGCCACAGGCATTGCCACGTCGTTCTGCGCGCGGACCATCGCGGCTTCCTGACGGAGCAGGCCCTCTTCGTTCTGGTTGGCCCACCAGTCGGTCATCACGTAACCGTCAAATCCCCACTCTTTGCGCAGGGTGGTGGTGCACAGGTCGTAGTTGGAGGAGGCCCAGATGCCGTTGATCTTGTTGTAGGAGGTCATGATCGTGCCCGGATTTGCATCGCGGACCACGATTTCAAAGCCCTTGAGATAAATTTCACGCAGGGCGCGTTCCGAAACACGGGAGTCCGTGTTGTTGCGGTTGCTCTCCTGGTTGTTGCAAGCAAAGTGCTTCGGCGTAACCGTAGCACCGCTCTTCTGCACGCCGCGGGTGGCGGCTGCGGCAATGATGCCGCTGAGCAGCGGATCTTCGGAGAAGTACTCAAAGTTGCGGCCGCAAAGCGGGTTGCGGTGGATGTTCATGCCCGGTCCAAGCATGCTGTCTACTTCATTGAGCAGCAGTTCCTGCCCATGAAGGGCGTGCAATTTCTCCACCAGGTCGGTATTCCAGGTGCAGGCCATCAGCGTGCCGATGGGTAGCGCCGTCGCAAGCTCGCCGTCATCCATGCGGATACCGGACGGACCATCCGCGCAGCAGCCGATCGGGATACCAAACGCTTTCAGGCTCGCCGTCAGACCGCCGAACGCAGAGGCCGTGCCCGGGGTGACCTTCGGGCTGTTCATGCCCTCGCCCCTGCACAGGTACGCAACGTCGGCCAGCGGGAGCTGCGCCACGAACTCTTCCATGGTGACCTTTTTGTTATAGACATCCAACAGGGTATATCCCTTATTTTCCGTCTGCTCGATGGCCTGGGGAAGGCGCTCCTGAATGCGCTCTTTGACGTCCACAGTGCTGGTCGGGACGGTCTCTTTTCCCTGTACCACGTTGCCGTCCGCATCTTCGGACGCGGTCATGCGCTCGAACGCCTTGTCCGGCTCCACTGCCATGACCTCTTCCAGCTGTTCAACCACGCGCAATTCCGGTTCGTTGTGGGTATAAACGACTTCCGAATCGCGCACAGAGGTGCCCACATAGACGGGATAGTCGCCCGCCTCAAGCACATAGGCGGACTTATGGCCCGTCTTGCCCGCGTCGTCATAGGACGCCATGTGCTCGACATCATAGGAGATCGTCATCTCCTGGGACTCGCCGGGCTGCAGCAGACCGGTCTTCGCAAAGCCCGCCAGCGATTTGGCAGCCTTGCCCAGCGTGCCCTGCGGCGCGCCGTAATAGACCTGGACGACTTCTTTGCCCTTGTAATCGCCGGTGTTCGTCACATCGACGGTCACTTCAATTTTGCCGTCGACCTCCTGCACGGACTTGGTGTCCACGGTAAAGTCGGTGTAGGTGAGGCCGAAGCCGAAGGGATACAGCACCTTGTCCGGTGCAAAGGTTTCAAAGTAACGGTATCCCACAAAAATATCTTCCGTATAGTTGTTGTACGCGCCGTTGCCAAAATTGCCGGCGGACGGATAGTCCGCGTACGTCCTGGCGATGGTATCGCTCAGCTTACCGGAGGCAGGCACATCGCCGCTGACGACGTCGGCGACCGCCTTGCCGCCCTCCATGCCGCCGTGCCACACATACATGACGGATTCAACGCCGAGTTCATCCACCCAGCCCATGTCAATGACGTTGCCAACGTTCAGCAGAACCGCCACATGGTCAAACTGGCTGGTGACCTTCTTGATCATATCGCGTTCATCGTCGGTCAGCAGGAAGCTTCCCTTGGTGTTGCTGGCATCTTTGCTCTCTCCCGCGGTTCGGCCAAGAACGATGATCGCCTTGTCGGATTTGCTTGCGGCGTCCGCAACCAGCTCTTCGGTCACGGGCATTTCCGCCTGGCTCCAGGGTTCGGTCCAATCGCCGATTCCCACCGGCGGATTTTTCTTGACCCAGTCCTCATAGACCTTCGCGAGGTCCTCATTGACATGGATTTTCGGGTTTTTACGGAAGCCGTCGAGGATGTTCGTCACATGGTCGACATTTACCTTGCCGCCAGAACCCGTGCCGCTCTTAAAGTAGTTGATTTGGATGCGGCCGAAAACCGAAACCGTCTCGTCCGCCTGTACGGGCAGCGTTTGCCCTTCATTTTTCAACAGGACCGCGCCCTCAGCAGCCGTCTGCCGGGACAGATCCGCCAGCCCATCCACCGTCTTCGCTGTAGCGGTGGCAAACGGCAGGCAGGAAGTGATGCAGCACGCGCTGCACAATACCGCCAAAATCCGTCTCCAGGGCTTTTGACCAAAATTACTCTTTTTCATCTTTGCACTCCTCTCCGATTGACACGTTTTTTGAAAAAGTGGTCTCTTCCCTCCTTTCATCCGATGAATTTAGTCACCGAGATGTTTGATTTTTCCAATATCTACCGTCTATATTAAATCATTTTCATAAACGGTTGTCAATAATTTTATGATATTTGTATAATGTTCTTATATATCATTAAATATTATTTCAAATATACAATTCATCCTTTTGATGGGTGGATAAAACCCGTCCGTACAGCGGTTTTATCAATTGGAATCATTGCAGAAAAGGCAAAAACAGGCCGCTGCACGGGGTGTCCCGATGCAGCGGCCTGTTCTATTTTTAAATCTTCTCTTAGCGAATCCCGTGTGTGGTAAGCCAATCCTCCCACTTTTGCAGGTTCTCTTCGTCCGCAAGCAGGCGATACCGCAGCATGGGTTCGTCGAACGGCACGCCGCACACCTGTGCCCGCAGGGCGTACTCTTTTAGAAGCGTCCAGACAACGGGGCAATGATCTGCCGCCAATTGTTCCGTCTCTGCATCTGCAAAAACCGGTTCCTGAAATTCTGCCTTACTTTCCAATTGGCGCGCTGTCTCCAGATCCGGCAAATCGCACGGATACTGGCCAAGCTGCTGCGCCATCCAGCTTGCCAACATGGTTTCCACATCCGTTATGTCATCCAGGGCGCGCTGTTCCGGATAATCCGAATCTGCAATCTCCCACAGGGGAAGCAGTTCATCGGACTGAAACCATCGGTTGTACACCTCACCGCCCTCTTCTCCCAATAGCCCGATCAGAAACGAGGCGGGCATGAATTCCCCATCCGGCTCCGCCAGAATGGCGTGTAAGATTGCGTCCGGTTTCCCGTTCCTCTTTGCTGCGCGATCCTCCGCCAGCTTTACCACCAACGGAGCCTGAATATAATGTAAGAATTCTTTGCGCCCCTCGGACTCTGCAATCTGCGCCTCATCCATTGGTGCAAAGGAAAACAGCGCGGGGTCTTTCAGCTTGATATAGAGATAGCGGTTGAAAAGCGATTGAAACTGCCACTGTGGGCGGATGTCCAAGATCTCCCGCTGTCCCTCCGGCAACACCGCCATGGACGCATTTTCATAATAGGTCGCCAATCCCTCGTAAAACCAGAGATTGGGGGCGGCGTGGAACGTCTGTGTGCGCACCGCGCTGTCAAAATATGCATGGAACATACGGTGGCTGAGCAATTCCCAATCACGCCGTTTGGCTTCGTCAAAGGTTGCGCACACGCTGTGCGCCCCCGCGCCGCCGATTACATCCGCGTCCTCCGCCGGCAGCAGGATGATTTTATATGGATGTTCCCGCCCAAACCGCTCTGTGTAGTACGCGCGCAGGGCCGCAATGTTTTCAGCCGCCACTTTCGAAAGGCTATCTTCCCCATCGGAAATACAGTAGACCTCCGCGCCGCCTGTCCGGTCCGGGGGCGTGCTGAGGACAAAATCCCCCATCGCAAACGCGTCATTGTTCAAATCATAGGCATCCGCCCAAGAGACGTCGCGCAGCTCCTCAAAGGGGAGGACCGCTGCCCACCCTTCCCGCGGATTCAGAGAGACGCGCAGGGAACGCACCACTGCTTCCTCCTGTGGGAACCCGTCCTGATAAAATTCCATCGGCAGGACCAAAGCCTGTCCGCCGTCGAATACGCAATACTCGTCCCGCACCGCACCACGCTGCCCATGCTTGCCGGGCGTTCCCAGCGGCACCTGATAGATCAACGTAACCTTTTCGCCCCTGCCCAATGCAAAAGAAATCGTATCCTCCGTTTTTTGTGCGGGCAGACTCAGCCCATCCATGCCAGTGCACGATTGAACCGTCACATCTTTGCCCCCTATATATAAGGAAACAGTTCTGTCCCTGGAAAAGGGCGTGCTCTGCACCTCCAAAGCGACTTGCAAAGTATTCGCCCGGGCCTGCGGCGCGGAGACCGCATAGGACAAATCATATTTTTGGTCTACGGTGAAAAACAGCGCTGCCGCCGTGAGCAGTAATAAAAGGACGCCTCCGGCCAGCGCCCATCTCCCTTTGTGTGCCATTGTTCCTCCCCGGCGAATCCGCCGTCAATTGTGTATAAGCATCATATTCATCCAGTTGTGATATAGAATATTTTATTAATTTTTATCTACTTCTTTCAAGTAAATTATCCATTTTCCCAAAGATACCCCCCTGTATTCAAAAAACGTTCCCCTACTTTTTCGGGTCGGGTTACCTGTATAATATTGGTAAGATAAGTTTATCAATTCACACGGATACAAGCATGTTTTCATCAACCTGCATAGATTTTCATATCCGCAACTTTTTGGAGGTGTCATCTTTTATGAAAAAGAAGCTTTTGGCAGGCGGCTGCGCCGCCCTGCTGCTCGTGGCGCTCGCATCTGTCGGCCTGTGGCACACACAGGGGGACGCGTCTTACCACGTGGATACAGATATTGCACAATTTGGTGTGGCCTATACCGTGGAACCCACGGATGTGGACGGAAAGATTGTGAGCGTCTCCATTGCATTGACGCCGGATAAGCTTTCGCCGGACCGGATGTTCTATCTGGACGTTGGGGAGGTGGAGGCCTCCAAGCCGGTCTGCACGGAGGCAAGCGGCGTAGAAGTCGCGCTGAACGACCTGGGCAGCGCTTGGGAGATCGGCCCTGTGTCCGAGTCCTGCGAATCCGTGGTATTCCAATACGACGTCAAACTCGGCGATGGAACCGGAGCAGACTATCAAGTGGACGGCGATCTGTACAACGACCTTCTCGCTTTTGAGGGCAAAAAGGTGCTGATGATGCCGTGGTTCGATGCAAATAACGTGGCCTATATGGAACGATACGTCAGCGAAGTCTCCTTCCAGCTCGCCGGGGAACACGACTGGAATGCGATTATCCCTTTCGCTCCGGTCAACAGCAAGGAAACTTCTTTTCAGCTGGAGCGACCCACCTGGTACGATTTCTACGACCTGATCAACTCCAGTTACTGCTTTGGCAGCTTTGAACCGCTGAACATCACCGCGGGCGGGGAGAACACGGTGTTCTATCTGGATAGCGCAATCAAGGGGAGCGCTGAACTCAACGATTTGAGCACAGTCGTCTCGTTCTATAACTACTACGTAGATGCATTCGGAAGTGCGTTGGAAAAACCGGTCGTGCTGCTTCGCACCGCAGAGGACGGCGAAAGCTCCATCCTATCCGGCGTCGGCGGCGAGGGCGCAGCCCTTTCATTGGCGATGTATACACCGGACGCATGCCAAACCATGTCCCGTACGCTGTACCACGCATTCTTCGACAGCAAGGTACGCGCGCGCAATCTGCACTACCAGCCGAACGAATGGCTCTACCGCGGCCTGGGCGACCGGTATGTGAACGCCTCCGCCGAGGCGCTTCCGCAGGAACTGAAGGACCTGTACGGCATTGAGGTGCAGGAAAATCTGAATACCCGTTACATGAAATACCTCTTCGTCTCCCTGAAGGACCCGGTCATGGCCTCCCTTTCCTCCGATATGGAGGGCGCCATGGCCGCCGGTCAGGAGGACTTCTATTTCAACGTCAAGGTCCCTCTGATCCTGGAAACCATCGAGAGTTATGCCGGACAGACGCAAAAGGATGCGCTGCTGCACTATCTGACAGCGCTAACGCCCCGGCAGGACGTCAACGTTTCCCGCCTGATGCAGGATCTGCTGGGCAAAAATGAAGAGATGATCCGCGCGTACTTTGCCGGAACCTCCTTCATTCCAAATTACTGGGGGCTCTCCGCACAGGGTTGGAACCCGGAATATACCGTCACCCTGCTGTCCGATTATGAGGACAATCTCTCCAATCTGTTTGACCAGCAGTATGTCGCCTATCCATACGACCCGGTATTCCTGATCAAAACGGATGCGCTCAAACAGGAGATCAAAGAGCGTTCCCTTTCCTTTGCAACGCCGGAGGTAGAAGCCCTTGTGCAGGAGTATTCCGATACACTCTATCTGCTTTTGATGCAGAACGCCCTGCGCGCCGACCTCTGCGGCATTGACGATCCCGGTGCGGCCGGCGTTAAGACCGCGTTGAACTCCCAAGAAAATGGCCAAAAATGGGCCGATTATGTGGCCTCCGTGGGCATGGAGGATCTGATTTAAGCTGGCAAAACATCCCTGCGGATGTTTGCAGATATTTACAAACAAAGCCTACGCTGCAACCGTGGGCAGACTTGGAAAACATCGGAAGAAAGGAGCGTGCATACCAAAAAATCTGAACCTGCAATCGCTTTTCAAAAATTTGCGCCCGCTTTAGGCGGATGTGCAAAACAAGAAGGAGAGACGTATGAAAAGGAAAAATTTGAAAAAGACCGTTTCGTTCATGCTGGCGGCCATCATGGCGGCATCGGCCATGACCCCGGCACTGGCGGTCCGTGAAGACCCCGGCTCCAACGCAAAGATCGACAGCAGCTGGACCATGTACCTGGTCCCCAACGCCCACATCGACACCGCATGGCAGTGGCCATTTGAAGACACCGCGCGCGATATCATCAGCGACACTTTCAACCGCGCCGTGACCAATTTGAAGAACAACGAAAAGTACAAATTCTCCATGTCCGCATCCAAACACTACGAGTGGGCAAAAGAGTACTATCCCGAGATGTACGAGGACGTCAAGGAGCTCATCGCCAAAGGCCAGTGGGATAATCCCGGCGGCCAGGTGGTGGAACCCGACCTAAACCTCCCGAGCGGCGAAGCGCTGGTCCGCCAGAGCCTGGAAGGACAGCGTTTCTTCGAGCAGGAATTCAACCAGATGAGTACCGTCGGCTATGTGCCGGACACCTTCGGCTTCAACGGCCAGTTCCCGCAGATTTTGAAAAAAGCGGGCATGGACAACTTCGTCACCACGAAGCTGAACTGGCAGCAGCAGAACACCGAGCGTGATTCCGACATCTTCCACTGGAAGGCCATCGACGGCAGCGAAGTGTTGGCCTACGCGCCGATGAAGGACTATGTCAACATCTACAGCGACGGCCAGATCGTCAACGCCCTTAAGCGCAATGAACAGACCGGCAAAGAGACCGGCGTAAAGAAGGCGCTGGGCCTGATGGGCAACGGCGACCACGGCGGCGGTCCCGATTCCGGCCAGTATGCGCGCGTATTGCAGCAGAACGGCTCCAACGCTGTGCAGGGCGCGACGGTGGAAATGTCCACCATCACCGAATATTTTAACAGTGTGCGCGAAACCGAAGACCTGAGCAAGGTCCGCACGGTGGACGGCGAAATGTACTTTGAAAACCACCGCGGCACCTACACCTCCTGGGCGCGCGTCAAGGAGTACAACCGTAAAAACGAAATCCTCGCGGAAAAGGCGGAAAAAGCCGGCACACTGGGTAGCTGGTTGGGTGTTTTGCCGGACGCAGGCAACAAGGACATCAGCAAGGCATGGGATAAGATCCTTATCAACCAGTTCCACGACGTGCTCCCCGGCTCCTCTGTCCCGTATCAGTATCAAGTTACATACAACAATCAGGAGCTGGCCAAGAACCTGCTGAAAAACGTGCAGAACAACGGCCTGCAGGCCATCGCCTATAAGGCGGACACCAATGTGGACGGCACGCCGGTCCTGGTGTTCAACTCCCTGTCCTGGGAGCGCAGCGACATGGTCGAGGCGACCGTCTCCTTTGCAGACGCCGTCCCGGAACAGCTCGCAGTCTACGACGGCGACACACTTGTTCCCTCCGCTGTGATCGCCCGCAACGACGAGAAGAAGACCGCTACCATCCGCTTCAAGGCGGACGCACTGCCCTCTGTCGGCTTTAAGGTATTCAACGTCAAGGCAGGCGACGGCAAGGTTGAAACCGATCTCAGCGTGCAGGAAAACGACGGTCTCTATGTGATGGAGAATGAGTTCCTCAAGGTGGAGATCGACAAGGCAACCGGCAATATTGCCCAGGTCTATAATAAGAAGGACGATAACCGTCCGGTCTTTGCAGAGGGCTATCAGGGCAATGAGATTCAGATCCTGAAGGACACCGGCGGTGGTTCCTACCCCGCATGGGACCTGACCATGGAAGAGATGAACGCCGCTCCGGTCGCCGTCCTGAACGACGCGCCCGAGGCCATCGAGATCATCGAAAACAACCCGGACAGAATTGTGGTTCGCGTATCCAGAAGCTGGTCCAGTTCCACGATGTATCAGGACATCACCCTCACGCCGGGCAGCGACCGCGTGGACGTCAAGATGCATGTCAACTGGAACGAAAATCAGCGCATGTTGAAGGTCGCGTTCCCATTTGCAGCGGAATCCGACCATGCGACCTATGAGATCGCCTACGGCGCGCTGGAGCGCCCGACCACCCGCGACAACAGCATTGACCGCGCCAAGTTCGAGGTCTCCGGCCACAAATGGGCGGACGTCACCGACGACAGCGGCGCATTCGGCGCGAGTATCCTGAACGATTCCAAGTACGGCTGGGATGCCATCCAGCTCAAGGATGACGAGGGCAATGTGGAGGCTACCCGCCTGCGCCTGTCCGCCCTGCGTTCTCCGATGGGCGCGGATCTGCGCTGCAAGGAGTGGGGACCGGAACCCTATTATATCGACAAAACTACCCACGACTTCACCTATTCCATCTATCCGCATGCGGGCACCTGGCAGGAAGCAAATTCCGTGCAGAAGGCTGCAGAGCTGAACTACAAGGCGGAGGCTGTCCAGTCCGAACGCCACGACGGCGCGCTCGGCGTTGCACACTCCTTCGCGACCTCCAGCGCGGCCAACGTGCCAATCAGCGTTATCAAGACTCCGGCGGATGAGCCGGAGGCAAAGGACAAACTGATTGTCCGTGTCTACGAATCTGCGGGCCAGGAGAACACCGACGTCACCCTGACGCTGCCCTCCAACGTCAAGTCCGCCAGGGAAGTCAACCTGCTGGAGCGGGACGACGAGAACCTGAACAAGGAGATCACCGTCGACGGCAACCAGATCAGCTTCTCCGTGGGCAAGTTTGAGATTACGACCATCGCGCTCGAAGTCGAGCCGTACGGCGACAAAGACATCGAACTGAAGTCCGAGGCAGTCGACCTGTTCGATTATTACAACGTCGACGCGGTCAGCTTCAACGAGGACCGCAAGGACGGCAACTACGACGGCAAGGGCGACACCATCCCGGCAGAGCTTTGGGACGACTCCGTTTCCTTCAACAATGTAGACTTCCAGCTCGGCCCCAAGGACGACGGTTATGACAACGTGGTCGAGGCCAGAGGCCAGACCATTGCGCTGCCCAAGGGCAATTACAAGTATGTCTATCTGCTCGGCGCAGCGGCAGGCAAAGACGAGAAGAGCGGCGTGTTCACCGTCAACCAGTCGGACGGCAGCCAGGTGACAAAGGAAATCAAGTTTGCGGACTGGGATTCCGAGCTGACCGGCTGGGACCGCTTCAGCAACGCGGATGCCCGCCCGTATGTGCGTGACCAGGTAGGCCACTTCTTCACCCACTTCCACAATGGCGCAAAGGACCGCATGACGGTCGATAACTATCAGTTCATCTATGCCATTGCAGTCGATCCGGACAAGGGTCTGGATTCCATCCAGCTTCCGGACGCGCGCGGCATCAAGATTACAGCGATCTCCGTTGCAGACAGCGACTATCTGCGCGTAGCACAGGAGCCAGTCACCCAGGATACGCTGACGCTGCCTGCCATTAAGAATGTGCGTGCAAAGCTTGTCGCCGGGGAAGGCGCGCTGGGCGATAAAGCAACCATCACGTGGGATGCGGCGGACAATATCTCTTCCTACCGCATCTATCGCGGCACCAGCCAGGACTTTACCGTGGAAACCGGCACACTGGCAGGTAGTGTGGATGGACGCAAGACCTCCTTTACCGATACGCTGCCCGCCAACGGCGAATATGTTTACAAGGTTGTCGCAACGGATAACAACAGCAACCTGACCGAGCTCTCCGAGGCCTCTGACATCGTTATCGGCGGACTGGACAACGCGTTCCTCTCCGTGCCGAAGGACAAGATTACGGCGCCCGGCGGCTACAACAACGAGGAGCCCTATAAGGCCTGCGACGGCAACCCCTCTACCAAATGGTGCTATCGCCAAGACGGCACGTACCTGCAGGTTGACCTGGGCGAAGGCAACCAGTGGACCATCGATAAGTTCACGCTGATCAACGCCGGAAACGAAAACGCCAAATACATTACCCGCGATTTCCGTATTCTGACAAGCGACGACGGCGAAACCTGGACCGAGCGGGCCAACGTGACTGGAAACACAGAAAATGTTGTGGAGCTCATTATGGAAGAGCCCGTTTCTGCCCGTTTCTTCAAGTTGATCCCGGATTACGCCGGCCAGACATCCTCTGATTCCAACTGCCCGAGAATCTATGAGTTCCAGGCATGGGGCAAGTCCAACGAAATTGCAGCCCCCTATGCCGAGAATGTAACCGCCACCATCTATAAGGACAAGGAAGACGGCTCCAAGGTGGTTATGGAAGGTGCCTACTCCTATGTAAATGCAACACTCTCCGGTACCGAGGGCGAATCCAAATTCCAGTGGTACCAGAGCGAAGACGGCGAAACCTTTACCCCGATCGAAGGGGCAACCGACTTGACCTATACCATGGATAAGGCGGATGCTTTGGCATTGGCCGCGGTAAGGTTTGAAGTCACCCCGGTCGATAAGAATGGCATAGAAGGTACAGCAACCGGCAATTCCATCGTCCTCAACAGCGACAGCAACATTTTGCTCGGCAAAAAGACGGAAGCCGATAAGCAATTCAACGCCTCTGAGGCAGGAGCAAAGCTGACCGACGGCGACTTCTTCACCAAGTGGTGTGCCGACGGTGTTTCTGAAACCGACCCGCGCGTTGCCATCATCGATATGAACGGCGTGTACGACCTGAGCAAGCTCACCCTGCGCCACGCGACCGCAGCTTACGACGAAAAACTGCCCGGCGCCGACGAGAGGGACCGCTTCAAGGAGTACAATACCCGCAAGTATAACCTCTATGTCAGCAGCGACCGGAAAAACTGGACGTTGATCACCGCCGCGGAGAATCCGGACGGCGTCGGCGTCACAGAGCACAGCTATGAAGGCGGCAAAGCAGTTGGCCGTTACCTCAAGGTAGAAGTTACACAGGGCGTCGCGAAGAACGACGACGGCGGACCGTATGACGGCAACAGCTGCGTGCGTCTGTACGAAGTCATCGGCGAAGGCACTCTGCTCGATTTCGCGGAAGCGGATTCCGGTAATTCCGGCGACATCGGCGACATCACAGACGTCGTTCCCGAGAATGTCAAAGTTGTCAATGCGACTGCGGACCGCGACCCGGTGGTCGGCGATACGGTCGCTGCATCCTTCGACGTGGAAGAGCAGTATGCAAACTACGCGCGCTTCCGCTGGTTGGTGGCCGACTCCAAGGACGGCCCGTTCTCCCCGATCAAGAACTCCTATTCCTCCACCCTTCCGGTATCGGAAGACTTGGCCGGCAAGTGGGTCCGCGTCTCCGTGCGTATCGATCAGGGCCTGACCATCTACAGCAGCCCGATCGAGATCTCCGAGGACACCCAGCCCACCGAGCAGAAGCTGACCGTCAGCTTCCCGGCGAAGAACGTCAATATCAGCGCAGAGGACATCGACCTCGGCTTTGCAAATCTCACTGGCGTTCTGGAGACAGAACTCCTCTCCGGTTCCCCGATTAAACTGACCTTCACCCCGTCTGCGGACGGCAGAGAGTTTGCCGCGATCTCCGTAAACGGTGAGAATGTCCCGTTTGACGCGGACATCGACACGTATGCTTACACCTATGAGGGAACCATGGACCGCGCGGACACCGCGCTCAACTTCTCCTTCACGGTTGTGAACAAACTCACCCTCCGCACCGTGATTGAAATCGCTGAAGGCCTCTCCGGCGGCGACGAATACAACGGCGCTGTGGATGCCGTCCAGAAGAAGTTCAACAAGGCGCTCAAGGCTGCGCAGGACGTCGAAGCCGACAAGACCGCCGACCAGAAGGCGATTGACGATGCATGGTCCGCGCTGCTGGATGCCATTCAGATGCTCAGCTTCCAGGAAGGCGACGTGACCGCGCTCAGCGCATTGGTAGAATCCCTCGCAACGCTGGACGAAAACGACTACACCACCGACAGCTGGAACAACTTCCATGAGAAGTATCAGAACGCTGTGGACGTCGTCAACGATCCCAACCCGCTGAAAGGCGATGTGGAAACGGCGACCAAGGAACTGAACCAGGCCATGGAGGATTTGGTCCGTGTGGCGGGCAAAGAAATCTTGAGTGCTACCGTCGCCAAGGCAACCGCGGTTGAGGAAGTGCTCGACCAGTATATCGAAGCAGGCAAAGCGGAATTCCTCGCTGCCCTCGAAGAAGCAAGGGCTGTGCTGAATGACCGCGACGCAAGCCAGAAGGACGTTAACGATGCGGATATGGCCCTGGCCACCGCAATGACGGCCCTGCGCAAGATCCCGAATAAGGACGTCCTGAAAGAGCGCATCTATCAGGCGACCCACATCGACCGCAGCAAATACACCTCCGCAAGCCTCTCCATTCTGGACGCGGCTGTCGCCCTCGGCAAAAATGCTATGGAGAACGACAACCTCAGTCAGGAAGAAGTGGACAGCATTGCGGATACCATCGAGACGGCGCAGAAGGGTCTTGTCACTATAACACACAATTCCTCCAGCAACAGCCACAAGGGTTCCGGCTCTTCCGGTTCCTCCGGCAAGGTCGCTGGAGATGGTACGGCGGTCGCCGTCACTTCCCCGATCGTGGCAGCGGCACAGGGCGTTGCAGGACAGCAGACGTACGTCCGCAGCGACACAACGCTTCCGTTCACACTCAAGCACGGCCAGGCCTATTGCTTCAAGATGACCGTGGTTGGCAGCGACGCAGCGCCGAGCTTCACAGTCGGCAACGGCAGTGTGCTTAAGACACAGTTCGTGGCAAAAGTTGGCAGCGACTACTATTACAGAGTCTATGCCATCGGCGCACCGGGCCAGAGCACGGGCGTTTACACGACGCTCCCGGGCCAGAACGCTGTGAAGCACTGCACGGTGGCCATTGGCTAATCGTTTTCACTGAAAACTACCATAGGCGCATAGGATGCTGCGCGTCCCATGAAGCCCTGCGTAGCGATGACCATATCATTTTAAGCGATTTGTTCCGGTAAAAGATCAGGAAAAATCGTAAGTAGTGATCGATAAAACCTCTATATGCATCATAAGACGGCCGGTTCCACATATATGTGGAACCGGCCGTTGTCCTTTTCTTCCTTTGGTTTTCATTTGTATTTTTTAGCGGCTTCTGCGGCAGGCATTATAAACAGTCAATGGTTTGCGACTTTCCAGGCATTCCACAAGTACATCAACCTGCTGATACGACGTGTTCATGAAAGTGCTCCTTAAGCTAGCCCCTGTCCCAATCCGATAATCGTCAGCCTTCCTCCGTCTAAGAACCTGATACGCCCCCTCTGCCACCAACCCTTACAGCGGTTAGAGCGGCTTATAAGGACATTCTAAAGCCCTCTTCGGCGCTCTTTAGGCGTTTAATCATCTCGCTCCATACTTGGAACCTAAAGCCTTTTACCTTCTCATCGCTGCTGGAAATCTCAGTTCATTAAAGCGTTACAATGCAAAGTGGCCTCAGAAATCCAGATGATTTCTGAGGCCACTTGTTGTATTGTCCAAATATTACCGGCAATGGAACGCGTCCTTCAGGAACGCCGCGCCGATCAGGCCTGCGTCGTTGCCTAGTTCTGCGATGCGCACCACTGTATTCCGGTCCGCAAAACGGGAGAAAGCGTACTGCCCGATATGCCGGTTGATCGGCTCCAACAGCGTCTCCCCCTCTTTGGACAGCCCGCCGCCGATGCAGATGATCTCCGGCTGGAAGATGTTTACAATGTTGACAATACCCTCCGCCAGATATTCCGTATACTTTTTGACCACACTGGTTCCTTCTGCGTCGCCCTTGCGCATGGCGTCGAACGCCGTGCGCCCGCTCACCTGGTCGATGTCGCCGTCCACCAGCTCCCACATGAGGCTGGATTTATTCCCCTCCATACGGCTCTTGGTCATGCGGATCAGGCCTGTGGCGGAGGCGTAGGCCTCCAGGCATCCGCGCCGTCCGCAGGTGCACAGTTCGCCGTCCTTGACAAGAAGGCTGTGGCCGATCTCCGCACCGCCGTAGGCAAAGCCACTATAGAGCTTGGAATGGATGATGATGCCGGAGCCGACGCCCGTGCCCAGCGTGATCGCAATCATGTTCTCGCTGCCCCGGCCCGCGCCCGCCTTGAATTCGCCGAAGGCGGCTGCGTCCGCATCGTTGGCCATAAGCACCTGCAACCCCAGGCGTTTGGAGAGTTTCTCCCCAACGGGTTCATGATAAAACTCCAGATTGTTGGAATAAACCACCATGCCGGTGTGGATGTCAATCATCCCCGGGCATCCCAGGCCCACATAGTCCAGCGCTTCCAGTGGGATTCCCGCCAGTCCGGCCGCCTCTTCTAAAGCGGCGGCCATGTCCTCCACAATCGCGTCACATGGGCGCGGCAGCGCGGTTTTGCGCTTTGCGGAGGCGACGATGGCAAAGTTCTCGTCCACAATGCCCGCTACGATGTTGGTCCCGCCAAGGTCAATTCCTGCGTAATACTTCATGCTATCGCCTCTTTCCTAAAAGTGATCCCGCGCTATACGCGCATGGAAAGGCATTCCGCCTCCCCGGAGAGGGTATACGCACCCAGGCCAGCTGGAAGGAATACCGTCTCCCCCTTCTCTAATGCCAATTCTGTCTCCCCCGCGCGCAGGGTTATCGTCCCTTCCGCGCAGAAGATCCCCTCAAAAGAGCCGCCGTCCACAGCGCGCTCCGTGTTGCCCGACAAAACGATCCGGTCCGTATGGAAATAACGGCAATCCGCCAGTGTTTCGACCCGGGCGCCGCCCTCTTCCCGCACGGGGAAATCCGCTTCCTGCGGGTGGTACGGTTCTAGGTTCGTCACATCCAGCGCTTTTTCAATATGCAGGGCGCGCGGCTTGCCGTCCGCCCCCTTCCTGCCGTAGTCGTAGACCCGGTAGGTGGTATTGGAATTCTGCTGGATCTCCGCAATGACAATCCCCTTCCCAATCGCATGGAGCGTGCCGGACTGTATGAAAAAGACATCTCCCTTATGTACTTCCACTTCGTTTACAAGCTGCATCAGCGTGTTGGCCTCGATACCAGCCCGGAACTCCTCCTTTGTGACCGGCTCTTTGAAACCATACACCAGTTTTGCGCCGGGGAGGCAGTCCAAAACCACCCACATCTCGGTTTTCCCATACTCCCCCTCCACGCGCAGGGCATATTCGTCGTCCGGATGCACCTGCACGGAAAGATTGTCCTTTGCATCGATCAGCTTGAACAAAATTGGAAACGCCGGGAAGGCGCATGCACGCGTGCCCGCCGCCTCCGGGAATTCCCGCACATAGTCTGCCAAAGGCATGCCGGCATACGCACCGTCCGCAATGACGGAACTGCCGTCCTTGTGGCAGCTCAATTCCCAGCTCTCCGCCAACGGAACCATGTCCGTCTTTTTGTGATAGTCCTCTTTTAAACGTTCGCCGCCCCACAAATTGTCTTTAAAGGCAGGGCGAAGCCGCATCGGATACAGATTCATGTATACTCCCCTCAATCCAGTTGGATGCTTCTGTAAAATTTTTCAAGAACCAATGCTACCGCGCCAAGCGCGCACTGGTTTTCGCGGAAGCTGCACTCCACGACATTGATGCATTTGACAAATTTTTCGCGCTGCCTCTGCCCGGCCTTTTCCAGCACGGTCCGGGTAAAATAGGCGTATTTAGAGATCATTCCGCCCGAAAGCACGATCATCTCCGGTGAAAACAGCACTGCAATGTTTCGGACCCCGATGGCGAGATAATCCGCCATGCGGTCCAGCGCGCTCCGACAAAGGGCGTCCCCCTGCTCAGCCGCATGCATGATCTGCTTCAACGTGATGCGGTCATAATCCGCCGCGCCGTCCAGCAGTGACTTCCGGCCCATTTTCAGGCCCGTGGAAACCTCCTGCACCAGACGCTGTTCATTGACCAGCGTCTCCAGGCATCCGTAGCTTCCGCAGGAGCATTTCCCTCCGTGAACATCTACGACCGTATGGCCGACCTCTCCCGCGCCGCCGTTGAAACCGCGGAACACCTGTCCATCCACCAGCAGCGCGCCGCCCACGCCCGCGCGGTTGATCAAAAAGCCGAACGCACTGCCACAGCCACCCGCCTTGCCGAACCAGTATTCCGCCATGGCCGCACCCACGGAATCCTTGTCGAAGATGGCGGGATAGCCTGTGTGTGCTTGGATATAGTCGCGCACCGGCACGTCGCCCCAGTCCGGAAAGTTCGGTGGACTCTGCATGATCCCTTGCTCTGGGTCGCACGGACCTGCGGAGACAATCCCCACGCCGATTACCTTGCCCGGGTCGATGCCCGCGCGGCGGATGGATTCCCGCACCATGCGCGCCATATGGGCCAGCACATACTCCGGTCCCTGGTCGAGCGGGGTCTCGCAGGCGCATTCATTGATGATCTGCGCCTTAAAATTGGTGATGACCAGCTTGATCTGTTTGGTGGTCAGGTCGATCCCCACCGCATAGCGGCAATCCGCGTTGATGCCCAGCAGCGTGGGACGGCGGCCCCCCACGGATTCCCCCGCGCCCACCTCCACTACCAGGCCGTTCGCCAGCAGCTTGGAGG
>DBFXIC010000475.1:0-12450 GCA_048455095.1 Anaeromassilibacillus sp. | reverse complement strand
CTGGTGGTGGCCGTGATCGGCGTGATCGGCACGGCGGTGTCGGCGCTGCTGGGGCGCGTATGGGTGAAATATGTACGCCCGTGGCTTGAGCAGCGGGAGCTGACCGATGCGGCTAAGATTATTGTAGAAGCGGTTGAGGTGATTTTCGGCAGATATTGCGGAGAACAGAAATGGCAGGCTGCATTGGAAAAGATGGTGGAGCGCGGATTTAACATAGACAGCGACATCGTATTGGACGCGCTCAAGGCCGCGTGGAAACAGCTGGACATGGTCATGATCGCTGCGGGGGAGAAAAAGATCAATGAGCCGGATAAACCTCCCGAATGTGGAGAAACGATGTAAGTGATGCGGAGGAAGTGGAAGGCTTCCTCCGCTTTTTTCGTGAGGAGGTGCTCAGATGGCAAGTAAGGGTTTGCAGGAGCTGCAGGACAAGCTCCAATCGATCCAATACACCCCGAAGACCGATGAACAGATCAAGGCTCAGGCAGAGGGGGAGTATAAAAGTTACTATGACCAGCTCCGTCTGGCCGCCCAACAGCAAAAGGATGCCAGCGATCTGGCATTGCAGCAGCGCAGGGAAGGGCTGAAAGCGACATATGATAAACAGCGCGAACAGAGTGCCCGGGATTATGCCAGCGCATATTCTTCCGCTGATCGGTTGGCGCTTTCCCGCGGGATGCAGCGCAGCAGCTATAACAGCCAGACTCTGGCCAACATCAACATAAAATCAGCGGAAGCTCAGCAGAGTATTTCCGACCAGCAGGCCGCTGCTGAAGGCGATATTGATGAACAGCGTACCTTGCTCGCACAGCAACTGGCGCAGCAGCTCAGTCAGTACACAGCCAGTCAGGCGGCGGATGTGCTCAATCGTATACGGGAACTGGAGGATCAGGAATATCAGCGTGCAACGGAAGCACAGCAGTACAACAACTCTCTGGCCCAGCAGATCTATCAGCTGATCTACCAGGAACAGCGGGATACGATTGCCGACCAGCAGTGGGAGCGCGAGTTTGAGGAAAATGTGCGGCAGTTCAATGCATCTGTTTCCGGCAGCAGCAGCTCCGGTGGGGGTGGAGCCTCTAAGAAAAATACGCCGACAACATCGGCAGGCGCTCAGACATCCGCTTATGACAATCTGCTCGATGCGTTGGGCGG
The DNA here is from genome assembly GCA_048455095.1 of Anaeromassilibacillus sp. GTDB lineage: Bacteria > Bacillota > Clostridia > Oscillospirales > Acutalibacteraceae > Anaeromassilibacillus. The sequence continues at coordinate 11,295 of DBFXIC010000475.1, read as the reverse complement.
GGGGCAGCCCCATCTGATGTCGCCTTTGCGGACACCGCTTCCCACGAAGGCGCCTACTCGCTCGCCGCTCCCCAAGTCTCCCAATTCCAGCGCCACAAAGAAAATACAAGAAATAATGAAGCGCGGTCTATAACCAAACAGGCAAGGAGGCATTGGAATGCCCAGTATGAATGAAGACCTTAGTAAAATTCGCCGAATCATGGCGGCAGGTCTCCCGGCGGTGGAACAAACCCGGCAATCAAATCGGGTACCATCATTCTTTACCGCTGCAAGCGGCGGAAAGTTATCAGGTTCGGTCCATCCTACCGTCAGACCCACTGTACAAACTGCGCGGCAGCGGATGCTGTATCAGGGCGAGGAAACCACGACGAAGTGGTACAAGAACGACACCCCTACAAGCAGCGAGATGCTGGCGCGTATCTATGAGCAGTATGGAAACAACCGGGAGGAGGGACAGAAGGCACTGGACCTGTTCGAGCAGGCGCGGCGCGACCCAACCAGCCCGATTTACAACCCGTACGTGGACGCCACGAACTCGGCGGTCGCCTCGATGGCTGGGCTTGGTTACGACATGCGCGGGGGCGTTACAAAGGACTGGCTGGAGCAGAACCGGGCACTGGTGGGAAGCTATCGCACAGGCAGCTCGGGGACGCCGCTTGCGCCAAGCAGCCAATCTACCCCCGAAAACGACGCCGCTTACTGGTACTACAAGATTTTGAGCGCGGAGCCCGAAACCGAAAACGCCGAAACCGAATGGGAGGCTCTGCAGGAGGAAGTGCGCTACTGGACGGGACGCGCGGACCGCAACTACAGCGATGAGGAGATACTGGCGAAGATCAACTGGGCGGACTACCCAACGCTTGTTAGAATGGATGAAGGCCGCAAGAAAGGCACTCCGCTTGCGCTGAACCGTCCGGTGGGGTACAGCCAGGATGCGCTGTATGGCGTGATCTGGGGAGCCCGCAACGATAGCACCGGTGACCCGCTGGTGGACAGCGTGAAAGCCGCTTTGGGGCAGGGAAACTCGTGGCGTGAGGATGCCTCCCTGGCTGCGAGACTGGATCCCACAAGTGCCGAGTACAGTCCGTATTCGACAGGAAGCACACTGGATGACGCGGCGCTTTACTTTGGAGTTTCGGAATTTTCACCCGACTGGCTGGATAGTAACCGCAGCTACCTGGGCGGAAACGATGCGACCGCGAGGCAGATGTATCAAAAGGTGTATGACGCGGAGCAGACTACGCTTCAGGCGGAAGAAGAGCTAAAAAGTTTGTGGGACTCGGTGGATGAGTGGATGAAGTATTCTTCGGATCCGGATGTCATTCTTTCCGGGCTGCTGGATGACTGCCCAACACTCAAGAAAATGGATGAGAGCCGCAAAAGCGGAAACCTGATTGCAACCACGCGCGCGGTGGACTACCGCTGGGAGGACGTGGAGGCGGAGGTGCGCCGGCGCTGCGAACAGGTGAATACCGCCATGCAGGGCGGGGCGTATACCGAGCAGCTGGGAGATACGCTGGGTATACCCCTGCCCCATGCGGAGAGCGACATTGCCTTGGAAAAGTCTCGCGACAATGCTATTAACGCGGGCGCAGCCACTATCATGGAGCAAGGCACTGAGGAGGAAAAGAGTGTTTTCCAGACTGCATACAGCAGCAATTTTGGGGACTATCTGCTCGAGATCAACCGCGCGATCAACGAGGGCGTGACCGACCCACAGGGAGGGTATGCATACTGCTTGGAACGGGCGGACAGTTACGCGGCGGAGAATTATCTGGACGCCAAGGCGGTCGTCGCACCCTACGAGAGCATGCAGCAAAGCGTTCAGGCGGCACAGGCAGAGCTGGACACGATCAATGGACAGCTGTGGGTGCAGCAGGACCTGCACAGCGGTGACGAGAACGCGGACCAGGCAGGCGCGCCGCTTCAGGACCGGTACCACACGACGGCGGTGGTGGACGGCAGCAGCTGGGAGCTTTACGCCGAGCGCGTGGAGGGCACGACCCAGTACCGTTTCACAGGCGCATACAACGTTGACACCGGAGAATTCCTCGACCCGATCCCCGGTGTGATGGGCGCATCGCTTACCGCCAAGGGTGAGAGCTTCGCGCAGTCCATCGGGTCGGAGGGAGAAACGACCGAAAGAAAAGACTTTACCCCCGAGGAACAAACGGCGATAGCGGACCGGGTGAAGGAGCTGGAGGGGATCATCACCAGCGGAAATGCCTACCTGCAGACCAACGCCGGCGCATATGAGAACAGCCGAAGGATGATGCAGCAGATCGACGACGGCTATGCCGTAGCCAACCGAATGGCGGACCTTGCGGGCGTTGAGAAGGGGAATGCTTCCGCCACGAGAGCTGCACTGGATTTTGTATACGCGTTTGGCGCAGAATACAAGCCTACGCAGTGGATGGCGGAAGACTTGTACACGGCTGCATTGCAGGAAGGGAACAGCTATGACCAGGTGGCCCGGGCCGCCCAGATGGGAAGTCAGGCGAACCGGGACGCCATCTCGCAGATCGACTATGCCCTTGACTGGATAGAAAGCAGCGGGGCGGTGGTCGATCAACGCTATCTGGACAACATGATGCGCGAGCGTGCGCGGCTTGAACGGGAGACGAAGGCTGCGGAGTATTTCCTGCTGCAGGGCAACGCGGACTTTGACAGCGTGGTGGCGGGGGCCATGGCGAACGTAGACAGGCCCGCCTTCAGCCTTTCCCTGTCTACCGATTGGTCCGACAGCGATCTGGCGTATTATGCGGCGCAGCTTGTGGGGGACAAACCCCTGACGGACAGGCCGCCAACCGGGATGAGCCTTATGACCGATCAGGAGCGAAAGACCTTTTTATACCTGTACGGGAAAGAGGGCGCCGACGCGGCCAGGGAATACTATGACTACATGACAGACCCCACCTACGGCGTGGTGGAAGTGCGAAATGCGCAGCTGACCGATACGGTTTCTTCGGACCTGGCACGGAATATGCCAGTCGCATCCAGCATCCTGTCCGTGATCGCATCGCCTATGCAGATAGCAGGAACCGTTTATTCTGTGGGGGCGGCCATCAACGGACGGGAGATCAACCCGTACAACAATGCATTCGGTCCTACACAAATGGTAGGCGGCATTCGCGGGACCGTCAAGGAGGGCATCACCGCCGCCCTGGGCGAGGGAAGCGTTGGTTCGTTCCTTGCAAACCTGGGGTATGATGCCGTAACGGCTGCAGGAGACAGCTTGGTAAATTCCTATCTGGTAGGAGGCCTGGCCGGAATTGGCGGCGGGGAAGCGGCATCCGGGCTTTCGGCCATCTCCAGGAACCTTCTCGCCGCCTCCCCGATGGGCGTTCAGGCCGCCGGCAGCGCCATACGGGATGCGAAGCTGCGGGGCGCGGACGACACCCAGGCGCTGATGATGGGCGGGGCAACATTCCTGGCGGAAACGCTGTCCGAAGCGATCACGGTGGACAACATCCGAGCGGCTTTCAAAAAAGGAGAGACTGCGGAAGCCGCAAAGGGCTTTTTGCGTGCGCTGCTTAAAGACGGTCTGGAGGAGGGCATCGGTGAGACCGCCAGCGAGTTTTTGTCCGCGGTATCGGACGAGGCGATTATGGGCGCGCTCAGCAATCGAAGGGCGGTCGAGCAGGAGTACATCACGAATGGGATGGACCCGGAGACAGCCTTGTGGCAGTCCTGGAAGGACGCTGCAAAGGAAATGCTTTACGCTGGCCTGACGGGCTTTGTGTCAAGCGGTGTAAGCACAGGCGCAGGATACGCAGCGGGCGCTTTGAACCGGAGCACAGGAGAGAGCACCTTGCCTGCTAACGAGGGGAGCAAAGGCACTCCTGTTGACGCGGAAAGCACGACGCTCGGGGAAGCCGACTTCCCCTTCATGACCAATACTCCAAACACGATAGAAGCGACCGATGCGGAACTGCAATACGGTGTGTTGTCAAGGCAGATGATCGCCCTGACCATGGCAACAACTACGACAGATGAAGCGAGCGTGACGGCTACCATCGGCGCAGTGCTGCAGCAAAGTTCTGACGGGAGCAACAGCATGGCCGGGGTTGCGGCGCAGCATATGGTGTCGCGACTTGGAGCCGTCAAAGCGGCGACAGTGACACAAAACGTGCTGCTGACGGCAGCGGAAAACGGCATTCCGGTCGAACAGGCTCAAAGTGCTCTGGCCGTGGCGGCCCTTGCGTCGGGGCAGGCGCAGCAGGTGCTTGGCGAGATAGCGGACAACAATGCCATGAGCCCGGAAAGTATTGCAATGCTGACGTCCGCCGCTGAAGCCGATATGCAGGACCCGGCGATCATGCAGCAGGTGGAGCAGACGGTGACGAATAACCGGGTGGCAACCCGCGTTGCGGCTATCGTGGCGGATGGAGGGCTGGAGGGGATCGCCAGCTACGAAATGGCCTTGGGGCAGGCAAGGCAAAACCGGGATAACGCCCAAGCGGCGCTGGAACAGGCCCGGCGGCAGCAGACAGTGGCAGCTGAAAACCTGCAGAGCGCTTATGCACAGTTTTCCGCTGACCCGGGCAATCAGACGATGCGTGGTGCCGTCCAGCAGGCCATCAAGGATGCGGAGGGCGCAGCCAAGGTGGTTTCCGAGTACGAGCAGAGCCTGAGTAACGCGGAAACCGCCATGCAGGGAGCAAGGACCACATTGGACCAGATGCGGGATAGCACGCTGCGCAAGATCCGGCAGCAGGCGCAGGATGATGTGCTTGCGGAAAACCAGCAAACAGCGGAGCAGGAAGCTTCGTTTCTCACGAATGCCAGGGAAGTTGCTTCCAGCATCGAGGAGAACATTCGGACAGTTGCTGACATGAAGCCCGTGGCGGAGCTAATAGGCGACGAGTTTATCCTTGGGGATCAGCTAAGAACACTGGTAACGGACTATTTCCGCAGCATCGGAACTGTGGTTAACCCTGAAATAGGTGAAATCTCTCTTACGAGGCGAGGCATAAAAAGCTCATTTGCTCATGGAATGACCAGGGCAAAAGCGGCGGCGTTTGCGGCAGTCCCCGCTGTGTTGGAAAACGGAAAAGTCATTGACGCTCAGTCCAACTGGAAAGGCAGAAACTATGACACCTTTGTTATTGCCGCTCCGGTTTCAATCGGCGATATGAAGGATGGCATGTGCGCGGCTATCGTATCCAGAAACAGCAATGGGCAGCAATACTATCTCCATGAGGTGAGATTTTTGGACACGGAAAAAGGTGGGTTCGCTTCCGGTATCAGCGCCACGGATACCGAACCAGGCACCTCTGAAACCGAAAAACAAACTCACCCCATAGACAGTATAATAGACCGCGTTCTTCAGGTCAAGAGGGAGAAAACGGACAAAGGCGAGTTTTCTGCATCACCTGACGCTGTCAGCGCAAAAACCAATGAAGAAGCGCGTCCCAGTGACAGCGCACAATACCAGACGGAGGATGTCAGGCAACAGGACGGTGCCACTCAGAATTCCAACCTGCGGTTTGCCCGGAGCACCCCGCAGCAACAGCAGCGGGACGTATCTGCAGCCCCGAAGGGTGCACCGAAGCAAAGCCCCGCGAGGATTGCCACGGACCTTGCAAAGACGCTGGGGTTGGGGGGCGCGGTGGGTACCCGACGCATGAACAGCGTACCTCAGGCGGTACAAGGCTTCTATGATACCCGGGCCAGATATATTGCCGTGCGGTCCAGACAGGCGGGCAACTACACGGTTACCATGCATGAGGTATTCCACAATCTGGCGGACCGCCTGGGCATGACGGGGACGCAGGACATGGTGAATAACCTGGACCCTGTTTTTGCCGCGAGCTATGAACCGGCTGCGCTGCCGGGAGAGGCTTTCGCAGAATTTGGCTGGAGGTACATGGAAAGCGAGACGCTGGCCCGTCAATTCGCAGGAGACGCTTTTGTAGACCAATTCGAGGCGAGGCTTCGTCAGGCGGGGCTGCAAAAGACGGTACACAATGCAGCCAGACAACTTCGGATCTGGCTGAATGCTACGGTCAATGACCGCATCGGCGCAACCATTGTGGATAAAAACAAGGCCACAAAGCCCGGAAGCATCCGCGATCAGCTGAGGGCGATGATCTCCCAGCACATAGACGATACTGCTGCGGCGGAACCCGTAAATGCCAGTATCCGCAAAGAAAGCGGCAACAACAACGTTCCACTCAATCAGGATGTACGCGCCAATGCGTTGATGAAAAACTTTGCCAGCCGCAGGGCCTATGCCATTCTTACGGAAAACCTGACGGACGCAAACTGGAATGTGACCGGTGAGAGCCTGGCCAGCCGTTTTGAAAGGGTGGGTCTGAAAGCCAAAGATGCAGAGCTGCTGAACGAGTATATGCTGGCGCTTCACTCTCTCGACCGCGATGCACAGGGAAAACCTGTGTTCGATACGGTTGGCGTTCCGGCGGACCAGCGGCAGCGGTTGATCGACGACGTGCAGCAGAACCACCCGGAGGTGGCTGCAGCGGAGAAGGAGTTTCAGGCGTTCCGCAAAGAATTTTTGCAGGCATTCCTGGTGGATACCGGCTATCTGAGCCAGGCCGACTTTGACAAAATGAACGCGATGTATCCGCATTATGTTCCAACATACCGTGTAAAAAACGGTGGAAGACGCGGGGGAAGCAGTAAGACCTATCGCATCAGGCGGGCCTCCGGCAGCACGGAGGACATCATCAACCCCATGGACAGCTTTGTGAGCATGGTGGATAGCGTGGTCACGATGGTGAGCGCAAACAACGCGGCGCTGGCATGGGATAGCGCCTATCGCCAGAATGAGGGGCTTGGTGCCTTTGGACGTGAGATTACTCCGGACATGCATCAGGTAAGCGTGGATGTGAGCAGGCTGCAGAACCAGATTGCGCAGCTGCTGTCCGGGAACACGGACGCCGATGTATTCCAGCAGGTGATCGATCTGATCGGTACCCGCCAGATCCAATGGGTGCCGCAGAGCGCAGCCAACATGGCCAATGTCATCACCGTGCAGCGGTCGGACGGAAGTGTTGGCTACTACGAAATGTTTGACCCTGAGCTGTACAAGCTGCTGTCCTCCCAGCGGGATGGGAGCGGAAGCAGCAATAAACTGTGGTCCACACTGGGGAAGGTCACGAGGGCCATGAGCATGCTGACCACGGGCAGCAACCCGGTGTTCGTGGTACGGAATTTCATGCGTGACCTTCAGAACTCGGTCAACTATGGTTCCTGGGCAAGCAACTATGGCAGCGGATTTATGAAATGGCTGAGTGCCGCCCGCGAGGTATGGACAAAGAGCGGAGAATACCAGGATTACGTGGCGCTGGGCGGCGGCGGCTGGACCCGTATCGAGGCCGGAACAAAAAAAGGCGCAAATGCCTACCGTTCGGCTCTGTACAAGGGATACAACACTTCCTCTATGGCGAATGCCGTGAAGTGGGCAGGCCAGAAGGTATGGGACACGGTCACACTGTCCAGGCTGAACGAGGTCATTGAACAGACCAGCCGTTTTGCAGAGTACAGATACGGAAGACACGACAAGAGCACATCAGAAGGCAAGATGGAGGCTTTTCTGGCCGCGCAGGACGTTACCGTGGACTTTGCGCGCATGGGCAACAGCGGTACGGCGAGCGTGCTCAAGCAACTTGTCCCATTCCTTGGGGCCAGTACGCAGGGTGTGTATCGCACGGGTCGCAGCCTGACGGAGGCGGAGCGGGGACGCGCACCCCAGCGCTTTGCCAAAACGGTTATCAACACAGCCCTGGCCAGCGCGATCAGCGCAGCCATCATGCTGAAGTTCTCCGATGACGAGGAGAAAGAGGCCTTCGCCATGATGAGCGATGATCTGAAAGCCCAGCATCTGTACTTCCCGAACTTCGCAAAGGATGTGCTGGGACAGCAGCCGCTGATCCGCATTCCTCTGGCTCAGGACCCGCTGACATACGCCATTCACGGAGCCGTGACCGATGCCATCTGGAACGGGACAACAGATGAAATGGTGATCGACGTTGCAGCGATTGCAAATACCGTTGTGGACAATCTCAACCCCTTCGGCAATGGTACGATTTTTGAACCGCTGCTTGCCGTGACCCGAAACAAGAACTGGTACGGTAGCCGTATCGTGCCCAGCTACATGGGTGATTGGGATGCTTCCACCCAGTACACCGAAGAAACGCCCGGTCTGTTTGTGGCTGCCGGGCGCGCGCTGAACATGTCTCCGCTGAACATCCAATACCTTGCTGAACAGTATTCCGGCTTTCTGGGTCAGATGGTGGTTCCTGCTATTTCCAGAGATGAAGCGGGAGGTCTGGGAGGATTGGAGGCAACGATTGCCGCTGTTCAGAAGCGTTTCACATCGGACCCGCTTATCAGCAATGATGTGGTAGGCAGTGTATACGACAACGCTGCTTTCCTTACCCAAGTGACGGATGCAGCCAAGAATAACCGCCCGGCAAACATGCTGCGGCGCGGGCTGAGCGAGGACGAACGGAAAGCCGCCTATCAGGAGGCCTACGACCTGACACACAAAGGTGGGATTATCGCGGATGCCAAGACCTTCCTGTCAGATGGCTATGACCGTATTGATGAGATCAACGCCAACGATACGCTTACTCCTGAGCAGAAATATACGTTGACCAGCGATGTACGCCGGGAAATGATCGATGTGGCATTGGAGGCCAACGAGGCTGCAGCAGCCTACAATGAGAAGTACGTGGCAGGTTTGAACATCGCAACCAACGCCCTTTACGAAGGCGCCTATCTGACGATTCCCACAGCGATGGACAAGCTGGATCAGGTCTTCAAGGCAGACAGCGATCAGATGTACATGCAGCGGGCAACGGAAGTATGGGAGGCCACTGGGAAAGACTCAGCGCTTCCTCACCCCAACACCAGCTACACGTCTAAAGGCGTTACCTACGAGGTGGGCGTGGAAGACATGGAGAACTGGATGGCACAGTACAAGATGGGGTATCAGGATTATCTGGTGAAGAATAGCGGCAACTGGGGGGCCCTAAATGATGAGGAACGGTTGGAGATACTGAAAGGCGCGCATTCTGCGGGGCATGATGCCGCCAGGAAATGGCACATGAAACTACATGGGATCAAGTAAACAGACACAGACAGCTTGACAGGCTGCAGAGGAAGCGGATATGATATGAGTGCGCGGGAAACCGCGCCGGTGCAGGGGGTTCACCAAAATCCTGAAAGGGAAGGAGGTGAAGCCTGTGTTGCAAATGCTTTTTGAAATACTCAACATCCTGGTGGCCGCCGCTGTGGCAACGTACCTTGGATGGCTGATAAGTGCAAAAAGAAACGGCCACGATGAGCAAGATCGTGACCGCTAACCAACAGAGGTAACTACGCAACCCTCTGCACCGTTACAATAGCATATCCGCGGAGGAAAGTCAAGCCGCACGGCACAGCGCCGGAGCGGCTTTTGCACGGATTAATGCACGGAAAGTTTTTGAAAAAGGGGGTTGACTTTCTGAAATTATATAATTACAATAATTGCAGAAAGTGAGGTGAGTACCATCAGCCCAAGGACGGGACGGCCACCAAAGCCTGACGCCAAGAGAATCCAACTGACAATACGAATTGGAAACAGGTCAGCTGAAATGCTGAAAGAATGTGCGGACATAATGAAAACAAGCCGCACAGAAATCATAGAATACGGCATTTCCCTTGTGCGAAAGGAAGTTGGAAACGGCCAGAAATAAAAAACCCTTTGCCCGCTGACAACTTGACAGTAAAAGCGGAACAAAGGGCACCCCGACCTTTCGGCAGGTAAGAATATGATACCACTTACCTTCCGAAAGGTCAACCATCAATGACTAGCGGGAGGTCTTTTTAATGGAAATCTTTGAAATCTTGGATGCGCTGGATGACATTCTGCGGAATCTGAATGTAGCACAGACGATGAACAATGAGCTGTGGGATTCGCTTTTCTCTGCGGACCCACCGTGCGTGATAGAATACACCTACCGCTATGATCGGGCGGTGACCTTCTCAAATGTGGAGGGCAAATATCTGTACGAGACGAAGAACCTGATCGAAGACCTGCACAAGTCGCTGCGGGAGGGTAAAAAGCATGACGAATGAGATCAGGGTTTTTCAGAGCCCGGAGTTTGAGACCATCCGCGTGCTGGAGCAAAATGGCGAACCGTGGTTTGTGGCGGTGGATGTGTGCCGGGCGCTGGAGATCAGCAACAGCCGCGACGCCCTCAGCCGTTTGGAAGATGATGAAAAAATGACTGTCGGTTTAACCGACAGTCATTCTGGACAGCGCGGCGGAGCGCAGTCTCTGAACATCATCAGCGAACCCGGTCTGTACGCGCTCATTTTCAGGTCGCGAAAACCCGATGCCAGAGCCTTCAAGCGCTGGGTCACACACGACGTAATCCCCTCTATTCGTAAGCACGGCCTGTATGTGACGGAGGAACTGCTTCGGGACAGGGACAGACTGGAAGCAAGCCTGAAAAAGATCGAAGCTGAAAACACAAAGCTGTTTATGCAGAACAATAAGCTGCTATGGCAAGCTGACACGCAGGAAAAACAGCTCAACCGCTACCGGGAGGCCGCAGATATGACGGGGCTCTTCACAATCCGGGATACCGCCCGTGCGCTCGGCTTCGGCGAAAAGGATTTCATCCGGCGCTGCGTGGACCGCAAGCTCCTCTATCGCGGCGCGAACAACAGGCTTCGGCCCTACGCCAGATGCCTCGCCGCCGGTCTGTGGGTCATGAAGGGCGGGAACGTCTGCACGAATGCCAGGGGCCGGGAACGGATTCGCTCAAGGCTGCTGCTGCCGTGATTGAAGAACTATTGCGGGAGCCTGTTTTGGGGAAAAAACGGTTAGTCACCGAGTTAGTCACCGTGTTAGTCATAGACGGGAAAAAGGGGGAACCAGAGGGAAGGATAAAGGACATCAGAAAACCCGCAATCCCTTGTGGATTGCGGGTTTCATTGGTCGAGGTGACAGGATTTGAACCTGCGACCTTTTGGTCCCGAACCAAACGCGCTACCAAACTGCGCTACACCTCGATAGAAAAAAGCTGGAGCCAATAAAGGGACTCGAACCCTTGACCTGCTGATTACGAATCAGCTGCTCTACCAACTGAGCTATATTGGCGCATCAGCATTGACCATTATAGCAAAGCTGCGCGCATTTGTCCAGCCTTTTTTTGAAAAACCCGCCAATACCCCTGTAGGTTTGTCAAACATATTGGACAGTAGGGGGTGCGGATAAAAAGTTGGACTGAATACATGTAGAAAGGAAAACAGAGGATGTATTCAGATGAACAATACCGT
>DBFXIC010000474.1:0-12786 GCA_048455095.1 Anaeromassilibacillus sp. | reverse complement strand
ATAGCGGGCGGGCGGCTGCGTGAAGTGCTGGTTTCCCGCAATCTCCTTGCAGCGCAGGGGCATATCCTTTTCCAAAGGCGGCAGCGCGCCGCTGTCCTCGGAGGCCTCGTCTTTTTTCTCCTCGTACAGCACGGTAAAACCGTCGAACGTGACGGTGTAGCCGGAGGCCTTAAAGAGATAATTGTTGGCGGAAATTTCCGCCTGCGTGGTGCTCTGCAGGCAGTTCGCCATCTGGCACGCGATGAATCGCTCCCAGATCAGCTTGTAGAGCTTATATTGGTCCGAGGTCAGGCTGTCCTTGACCTTGTCCGGGGAAAGGCTCGGCATGGTGGGGCGGATCGCCTCATGGCCGTCCTGTGCGTTTTTCTTCGTCTTGAAATGGCGGGGCGAATCGGGCAGGTACTTTTTGCCCCAGCGTTCCAGAATATAGTCGGCGGCGTCCTTGAGGGCGTCCTCGGACAGGCGCAGGGAGTCGGTTCTCATATACGTGATCAAACCGACCGCGCCCATCCCCTCGATCTCCACGCCTTCGTATAACTCCTGCGCGGCCTTCATGGTGCGGCGCGCCTGGAAGCCCAAGCGGCGGGAAGCCTCCTGCTGCAGGGTGGAGGTGATGAACGGCGGCGCCGGGGATTTGCGGCGCGTACCCTTTTTCAGCTTGGCAATCTTGTACTCTGCGCCTTCCAGTTCCGCGAGGATTTTATCCGCCTGCTCTTTGTTTTCAATCTCGATCTTTCCGTTCTCATCGCCGTAAAAGGAGGCGGGGAACGCCTTGCGGGAACCCTTGGGGATTAGCTTTGCATCGATCGTCCAGTACTCCTTGGGGACAAATTTGCGGATCTCTTCCTCGCGGTCCACCACCAGGCGCACAGCCACGGACTGGACGCGGCCGCCGGAAAGCCCCCTGCGGATCTTTTGGGACAAAAACGGGCTGAGCTTATAGCCCACCAGGCGGTCCAGGATGCGGCGCGCCTGCTGCGCATTCACGAGGTCCATATCGATGTTGCGGGGATGCTCCATACCGTTGGTAACGCCGGTCTTGGTGATCTCGTTGAACGTCACGCGGTTCTGATCCTCTGTATTCAAATTCAGCAGATATGCCAAATGCCAGGAAATCGCCTCTCCTTCGCGGTCGGGGTCGGTCGCCAGGAAGATATAATCGCTTTTCTCGGCCTTTTCCTTCAGTTCGTCGACGAGTTTTTCCTTGCCTTTGATAACCTCGTACTTCGGTTTAAAATCCTTCTTTACGTCCACGCTCAACCGGGTTTCCGGCAGGTCGCGCACATGGCCCATTGACGCGATCACGTCATAACCGGGGCCCAGATATTTTTTAATGGTTTTCGCCTTTGCAGGCGACTCCACGATGACCAATTTAGACATCTGTCCATACACCTCTTTCATGTTGCACAGCACTGCGCTGTGCCGCGGCGGGACTCCATTCCAACTCTCCCGCGCAATTGCTGTCCTATATCTATGTTTTACAAATCCATGTTGATCTCTAAAAATCGAGTCAAAGTCCTTTAGGCTTTGTGAAAACCTGCCACGGATGGATTTCTCCTGGGCGGGCTTTCATAAAGTCTAAGAATTTTTCAATGCGTACCTTCGGCCGGGATATCCCTGGATTTTCCCGGAAAGCTCCAGCTCCGTCACCGCCGGGAGCGCACGCGCCGCCGGGATTCCCGCTTCCACGCAGATTTCTGCCAGAAGGCGCGGCTCCGTGGAAAGCATGTGGTACAACGCTGCGGCGTCGGATGAAAACGCATCCGAAGGCTCCTCGTGGATTGGGGCGGTCTTTGGCTCCTCCGGCGCGGTCCCTAACAGCATAACACTTTCTGTGGATTCCTCCAAGTGGATTTTTCCAGGAAAGCGGAAAAGATATTCCTCTAAAATATCATTTGCACAGCTGACGGCCTTCACGCCCTCGCGCAGGAGGTTATTCGTCCCCTGCGAGGCGTAATTCCCCACCGATCCAGGCACCGCGTACACGTCGCGATCCTGCTGGATCGCATGCTCTATCGTAATGAGGGAGCCACTCTTTGCCGCCGCCTCTACCACGACGGTGCCAAGCGAAAGGCCGGAGATGATGCGGTTGCGGATTGGGAAATATGAACGGTATGCCGGTTCATCCGGGGCATACTCGGAGACCAGCGCGCCATTGCGCGCAATCTCCCTGCGCAGCGGGACGTTTTCCAACAGGTAAGGATAGTTGACGCCGCACCCCAGCACACACACCGTGACGCCGCCCGCAAGGAGCGCGCCCTTGTGCGCCGCGGTGTCGATTCCCAGCGCACCTCCGCTGACGACGACCGCCCCGCCTTTGGCAAGGCCGTATCCCAGGCTGTGCGCCACGCGTTTTCCCGTCGGCGTCGCTTTGCGCGTTCCCACAATGGAAATGGACGGAACCTCTGCAAAATCCGGCAGGCGCCCCAGCACATAGAGCGCAGTGGGCGGGTTGTGAATCTGGCGGAGCGGGTAGGGATACGCCGCGTCCGCGGGCGTCAAAACCTCCAGACCCAGCTGGCGGCAATAGGAGAGCAGCGTCTGCGCGTCGCGCGGCGTATAGGATTGCAGAGCGGCAATTTCCCGCTGGGTGAAAATCCCCAGCATGCGCCATTCCTGTGCGCCCGCACGGTAGAAGTCTTCCAGATTGTTGAAGAATTCCAAAATATGGCGCGGCTTGCTGCTGCCCGCACGCAGGGCGTGTTGCAGCCAGATCCAATAGGCACGCTGGTCCAGTTCCATCCGGTTCTCCCCCCATCTATCTCCGCATCAATTCCCACATCAAAATCGCCGCGGACGCCGCCGCGTTGAGCGATTCTGCGCGCCCCTGCATCGGGATCGTCACCGGAAAATCGCACGCCGCCACTGTTTCCGCTTCCAGCCCGTTCCCCTCGTTGCCCACCGCGATCACGGAGGGCTTCTCAAAAGAAAGCTCCGTCACCCGTTTGGCCGTGCGGTCCGGCACGGCGGCATAGACCGCAAACCCGCGCGCACGCAAGTCCCGCGCCGCCTCCGCAAGGTCTTCCACAGAGCGGAACGGCAGGCGGAACACCGCGCCCATGCTGGCACGCAGCACCTTGGGGCTGTATACGTCGCAGCAATTCCCCGCAAGCAGCACGCCCGAGAGGCCCAGCGCTTCCGCCGTGCGCAGGACCGCGCCGAGGTTGCCGGGGTCCTGCAGATTTTCCACCGCCAGCAGGTGGCCGGTGGAAACAAGCCCTTCCAATCCCACGGTTCCAGGGCGCTTTTCGCACACGCAAAAAATGCCCTGCGTGGTCTTGGTCTCCGCCAAAAGTTCCGCCGCATGGGGCGCGAGAAGGAACACACGGGATGCGGCGGGCGCAATGCGTTCCAGATACCGCGCGTATTTTTGCGCGGCCTGTTCGGTATAGAACAACGTTTGGACCGCGATGCCGCTGTCCGCCGCGTCGGCGCACAGGCGCGCTCCCTCCAGCATAAAAAGGCCCTCGCTCCGCCGGAATTCCGCGGAGGAGGCAAGCTTTGCGGCATGGCGCACCCATTCATTTTTTCTGCTTGTTATCACTTCAGGCATCATTTCACCTATAACGAAAAGTTGCGCCCGGCTTCTCTTCCGGGCGCAATTCCAGCTTTTTTATCTTGCTGCTTTTGCCTTTTCAACCAGCGCCTTGAATGCGGCCTCGTCGCTCACGGCGATCTCGGCGAGCATCTTGCGGTTCAGGGCAATATTGGCCTTTTTCAGCCCGTTCATGAACACGGAGTAGCTGATGTCGTTCATGCGGCAGGCGGCGGAGATACGGGTGATCCACAGGCGGCGGAAATCTCTCTTTCTCTGCTTACGGCCGATGTATGCGTAATTGCCGGACTTCATGACGGCCTGTTTGGCCATCTTAAAGTGTCTGCTCTTGGAACCAAAGTAACCCTTTGCCAGCTTCAAAGTCTTTTTTCTTCTCTTGCGTGTCATCAACGCGCCTTTTACACGTGCCATTTTATATACCTCCAGTAATGGTTATAGTTTTGTAGAAAACGAAGCGCAGCCCCTGCTTATTTGTAGGGCACCAGGCGCTTCACCTGGCGTACATTGGTCTTGTCCGCCACAGTGGTCTGACGCAGGCCTCTCTTGCGCTTGGTGGTCTTCTTGTTGAGGATGTGGGATTTATTGGCGTGGGCGCGGATGACCTTTCCGTTCTTAGAAAGCTTGAAGCGCTTTTTCGCGCCGCTGTGTGTTTTAATCTTGGGCATGGTATGCTCCTCCTTAATAATGATTATTTAGCGGGTTTGGATGCAAGGAACATCAGCATATTGCGTCCTTCCAGCTTCGACGGTTTTTCCACATTGGCAATCTCGCTGAGCGCCTCTGCAAACCGCCGCATAATCTCGTGGCCCTGTTCGGGATGTCCCATCTCACGGCCGCGGAAGCGGATGGAAACCTTGACCTTATTGCCCTCCTTCAAGAAGCGGGTGGCATGGCCAACCTTCGTCTCAAAGTCGTGGGTGTCGATATTAAGCGACAGGCGGATTTCCTTGATCTCGACGATGTGCTGGTTCTTTCTGGCTTCCTTCTCGCGCTTCGTCTGTTCAAAACGGTACTTTCCGTAGTCGATGATCTTGCACACCGGGGGCGTAGCCTGCGGCGCAATCTTTACAAGATCCAAATTCTGGCCGAACGCCATTTCCAACGCCTTAACCGTGGGCATCACGCCCAGCTGGGCGCCGTCCGAACCGATGACACGCACTTCTCTGTCACGAATTTCCTCGTTAATCTGTAGTTCCTTGTTGCTAATTGTTAAGCACCTCCAAATCACGTTATCTGCGGTAGAACAAAAGCGCGGACAGAATTTCTCCGTCCGCGCATCAATACCACCGTACAGGTTGTACCTGTGTCCGTATTGACCCATGTCGGACGGAACCGCACAGGTGTGGGCAATGCCCCGCTTTGTTTTTACCTATCTACTTTACCATCCGTCCCCCGTTTTGTCAAGGATTATTTCCCGGCAAAGACAGCAGAAAATGAAATTTATGAAATATTCTTTTAGATACATAATTACACCTGCAAATAATACTACTATGGGCGCGAAAGGAATGAACGCCATGTGGAAAAAGATGCTTGCACCGATTGTCATTACCGTCCTTTTGGTCGCCTGGTTTGCCATCTGGCTGACCGGCTGTTTCCTGCTGCCCATCCCGTTTTTGGGAAAGGTGATTGGCTGTGTGGTGTTCGGGGCGCTCATCGGCGTATCCGTGTATGTATTGGTGCAGAGAATCAAAGAAATAAGGAGTGGTGAAGAAGATGATCTTAGTAAATACTGATTATATTACTGGCAGGGAATTTGACATGCTTGGCCTGGTGAAGGGAAGCACCATCCAATCCAAAAATATCGGCCGCGATATCACACAGGGTTTCAAGACCATTGTGGGCGGCGAGCTCAAAGCGTATACCGATATGATGAACGAGGCCCGCGCGCTGGCGACAAAGCGCATGGTGGCGGAAGCGGAGCAGATGGGCGCGGACGCCGTAATCAATATCCGCTATGCGTCGGCCGCCGTGATGCAGGGCGCCGCGGAAGTGATGGCCTATGGCACTGCGGTGAAATTTAAATAAGCAGGCCGTGTAAATATGGCAGGGGGACAGACAGCGCAAAGCCGTCTGTCCCCCTTTTCTATTTAAAAATACGCTGCATGCTGCCTGCGATTCCCTGTGCGGATTCCAGCACCGTTTTGTTTCAATCCACGCTACACAAAATCGTACCCGGCCCGCTCCAGCGCCGCTTTCGCGCGCGGCAGCGCTTCTTCGCGCACCAGCAGATAGTCCGTATCAAAGGTCGAGACGGCGAACACGCTGATTTTCTCCTGCGCCAACACGCTGGAAAGCCGGGAGAGAATGCCGATCAGGGAAAAATCAAGCGGCCCCTTTACGCGGAAACACCTCCATCCGGGCGCTTCCTCCGTGCATCCCTCTGGAACGGCCGTCGCGCGGCAGACGAGCGATAGCTCCCCATCCGTCTTGCCCACAAACACGAATTCCTCCTGGAAGGGAATTTGCTCCACACGGGCAACCTTGCAGACGGAAAATAATTCGTCCAAAAGCTCTAACTGCATCCTAGTTTGCCCCCTCTCCCCGGATCTCCCGGTTTAAATAGAAGGAATACAGCAGGCATTCCTTCACCGGCAGGCCGGTGCACATGGAAAGCGCCCTGCGGTACAGGGCAAGCTGCGCGGCATAGCGCGCCCAAAGGGCCGCCGGGTCCCTGGTGTGATCCGTCTTAAAGTCCACGATCACCAGCTCGCCGCCCTCTTCAAAGGCGCAGTCCACCGCACCCTGTAGTACCACCGGCTCCTGTGCAAGCGCTCCCAGCAGGCCGGGCTGCACCTCCCCTGCTGGAATTTCCACCGTAAAGCGGTACTCGCGCAACACCTGCCCGGCGGATGAAATCCGCTTGGCCAGCGGCGAATCAAAGAACGCCTGCACCCGTGCAAGCTCCACCGCGTCGCCCTCTTCCCGGGAAAGAAAGCCCTGCCTGACCAGCCGTTCCCGTTCCTGCTCCGGATCGGCTTGCGCCGCCCGATAATCGCAAAACTGCATGAAATTGTGCAGCGCTGTGCCGCGCTCCGCAGGGGTCAGGCCCTGTTTGCTCAAAAAGGCGGGGCGCGCCGTGGCCGCATATTGGAAAGAAAAAGGCTCCGACGCCAGATCGCTGGCCGCGACCTTGGTCGGCACGCCGTGCAAACCGGCGTAGGGGTATACAAAATCCAGCTTGCGCTGTAGCTCGCTCAAAAGCGCTTCGTCCGGCAAAGCCGGTTCCTCCGCCGCGGCATTTTGCGGTTCCTGTTCCTGCTCCGGATAAACGATCCGGATGCCCCAGGGCGTTCTGCAAGGGACCGTGACGCCCGGCAGGGCGGCGGCCAGCTCCCGCAGCTTCCCGCCGTCGGGATGGCGCATTGCGCACAGCAAAAGCCAATCCGAAATACAGGAGGCGCTGCGCACCACATATGGCTGCAACCGCGGTTCCTCCGTCAGACGGGAGGCGAGTTTCCCGAGCGTTTTCGCCGCGTCCTTGACCGTGGTCAAAAGGAGCAGCTTTTCTTTTGCACGCGTCATCGCCACATACAGGACGCGCAGTTCCTCGCTCATCTCGCCGCGGTCGATCTCCAGCGCGGCGGCCTCCCTGGGAAGGGTCGTCACGCGCGCGCCCGTCTCCGGGTCGCGCAGCTTTGCGCCAAACCCCAGCTCTGGATGCAGCAGCACATCGCCGCGCTCCTTGTTGAACCGGCGGGAGCAGCCCGCCACAATGCACACCGGGAATTCCAGGCCCTTGCTGCGGTGGATACTCATGATCTGCACCACCTCAGAGCCGCCCACGGTGGAGGCAGAGGCGAGGTCGGCGTCCTGCTGCTCCAAACGGTCCAGCATCCGCACAAAGCCCGACAGCCCGTTGAAGCCCGTCCCTTCATACCGCTTTGCATATTCCAGAAGCAGGCGCAGGTTTGCCAAACGGAGTTCGCCGTTCGGCATCGCCTGCACCATATCCGGATAGCCGCTCTTCTCGTAGACCATATTGATCAGCCGGTCCGAGGGCATGGTGGCTGCAAGTGTGCGGTACTCCTCGACGTCGTGCAGCACCGCTTCTGCGCGGCCATCTCCCTCCTGCGCTGCGCGGCGCAGCGCGAGGTAGAGCTGCTCCTTCCGCTCGCCAATCCGGAGACGCGCCATGTCGTCCGGCGTAAAGCCGTAAATCGGGCTCATCAGCACGGCGAGCAGCGGAATGTCCTGCATGGGGTTGTCGATCACCCGTAATAGGGACACCGCCACGGCCACCTCCGGCGCGGCAAAAAAGCCGCCGCCGGTGTCCGCCCAGGCGGGCACGCCGAGGCGCTGGAGCTCCTTGGCGTACTCCCTGGCATAGCGGTTCGCGCTGCGCAGGAGGATGCAGAAATCGTGGTAGCCCGCTGGCCGCTGGACGCCGTCCTCCGTCACCAGTAGGCCCTCCGCCATCATGCGGTGGATTTGCTCCGCAATATGGCGGCTCTCCGCGCGGACCATCTCCTCCTCGTCGCCTTTGGACAGGTCGATGATATCGAGCTGGGTGTCCGGCCCCGTGCCGGTCGGGTAATCGGCGCCGGGGACCAACTCCTCCCCCTCGCCATAGTCGAGGTCGCCCGTCTGCACGCTCATCAGCTGGCGGAACACGAAGTTGACCGCGCCCGTCACGCCCGCGCGGCTGCGGAAATTCCGGTCCAGCGCAATGCTGGCGGGGTAATGGTCCAGCGTCCGGTCGTAGGGCGGATAGGCGGCGCGGCGGCGCAGGAAAATCTGCGGCATGGCCTGCCGGAAGCTATAGATGCTCTGCTTGACGTCGCCCACAAAGAACAGGTTGGATTCCTCCCGGGAGACTGCGCGAAAGATCATGTCCTGCGCTTCGTTGGTGTCCTGGTATTCGTCCACCATGATTTCGTCGAACCGGGCGGCCAGTTCCTCCGCCTCTGGGGTGCGGACCACGCCCTCCGGCGTATCGCGCACGAGCAGTTTTAACGCCCAATGCTCCAAATCGCCGAAATCGGCGGCGCGGCGTTCGTGCTTCATTCGGTCGAGCGTCTCCCCAAACCGGATCGTCACCTCGAACAGCTTCGCCACCAGTGGGGCCAGGCGGGCAATGTCCTGCGCGCATTCTGCCTCGCTCTCGCTGAACAGGCCGGCCAGCTTCTCCACCGTGGCCTTGACCTCCTTGCGGGAGGCCGTCAGTTTATTTTTGAGCGGGTCATCCGCATAACCGCGCAAAGGCTTGAGCTTTTCATAGGAAAAGGTTCCGCACGCAAACGCAAGCCCGTCCCAATCGTCTTCCTGCACGCGCGCCCGCAGGTCCAGCAGGCCCGCCAGGTCGGAGGCGTATGCGTCGTGATACGCCTTATCGATCGCCGCGTCCTGCGCCATCAGGGACAGGGCGTTCTGTGTCAGCGCCATGGCGTACTCCACCGCGTCCTCCGCGTAGTGCAGGGCGGTTTCCCCCCACAGGCTCTTGGAGGCGGGGACGTCCTCCCGGTACAACGCGGCCTTTTCGCGCAGCCAGCGCTCCGGAAAGGGATGGGAACGCACGAACTCATAGAGCGTTTCCACCGTGGAGACGATCTTTGCGTCGTCCCGTCCGGCTGAAAACGCATCCACCAGCTGGAAAAACAAATCGTCCTCCAGCGCGTAATATTCATCCAACACCTGGGTGATCGCATCGTTTTTCAACAGGGTCATTTCCGCGTCGTCCAAGATGCGGAAGTCCGGGGAGATATCGAGCTTATAGAAGTTCTCGCGCACCAGCTCGCTGCAAAAGCTGTGGATGGTGCTGATCTGCGCCCGCGCCAGCAGGATTTGCTGGCGCTGTAGCCGCATGTTGTACGGATCCTTTTCCAGCAGCAGAGAAATCTGCGCGCCGATGCGGTCCCGCATCTCTGCGGCGGCGGCTTTTGTGAACGTGACCACCAGAAGGCGGTCCGCGTCCGTTGGGTGGCGCTCATCGGTCAGCCGCTCGATCACACGCTGCACCAGCACCGCCGTCTTGCCGGAACCCGCGGCGGCGGAGACCAGCAGCGTGCCGCCGCGGGCTTCAATCGCGTCCCGCTGGCCCGGCGTCCAGTTACGTGCCATCCGAACCGCCTCCTTCCTTTGTCAATTCCGCAACCGCCGCGTCGCGGTCCCACTTGTCCATCTGCCGCGCGGCGTCCTCCTGCTCGCGCC
The DNA here is from genome assembly GCA_048455095.1 of Anaeromassilibacillus sp. Classification (GTDB taxonomy): domain Bacteria; phylum Bacillota; class Clostridia; order Oscillospirales; family Acutalibacteraceae; genus Anaeromassilibacillus. The sequence goes on along the minus strand of DBFXIC010000474.1, from coordinate 3,083 downwards.
CGCACACGGCAAAATAGGGACACCAGCCGCAGGCGTCCGTGTCGCCCTTGAGCGGCAAAGCCGCCACGCTGCCGCGGTGCAGCTCCTGCGCCATGGACGCGGCCAGATCCTTCACCCGGCGCAGGAGGGCGTTCATCTCCCGCGCGGAAACCACGCTGTCCCGCCGGGCTGGCGCGCCGTTCTTGAGCGTTACCGGGATATACTTGCCCGCCGAGCCGTGTTCCATGGCCTCGATCACCTCGGGGTCGTCGATCAACAGGCCGTTCATGCGCAGTTTTTTGGCCTCCTCCTGCCGGACCTTCTCCGCCGGTGCGCCGCGCGCCGCGGAAAGGTTCGGCCTGGAAGCGGGCACGTAGAGAATGCCGGCGGGCGCCAGATTGCCGCCGTAGCGCGCCTCCGCGTTTTCACTGAGCGCCGCCAGATAGATCAGCATCTGCATGTTGACGCCGTAGATCACATCGGAGAGTTTGAATTCCTTTTTGCCCGTCTTGTAGTCCACCACGCGCAGATACCGCACGCCGTCCCGGTCGAGCAGATCCACGCGGTCCACCTTCCCATTGATGCGCACCGTGCCGCCGTCCGGCAGGGGAATCGCCAGTTCGGGCACCCCTTCCCCGCCGATGGGCAGTTCAAAATCCACGGGCTTAAATTCGCTCTGGCAGAGCTCCTCTGCGATGTGCACAACGATCGCCAAAGCGGCCTCGGACAGCCGCGCAAACAGATAGGCAAAACGCGGCGTTTTGTTTTGCAAGCCGCCCAGACGGCTCTCCACATACTGTTCCAGAAGCCCGTCGATCTCCTGCTTCAAGTCCCGCCTCCCCATGGCGTGCAGCGCCTGCGCGCCGGTATCCCGGAACAGGCGTTCCAGCAGATAGTGCATCAGACTGCCGTATTCCAGCGCGTCCATTTCCGCGGCGCGCCGCTCCTTGGCGCGCAGGCCGTAACGGCAAAAATACTGGAACCGGCACAGATAAAACGTCTCGATCTGCGTTGCCGAGACATCCAAATTGGAACCGAACAGCTTTTGCGCGTTCTCCACATCTGCAAACGCCGCCGCGCGCTTCTTCGCCGCGCGGTCGATCGCCGCCGTGCGCGCCGTGTAGTCGGGCCGCTGTGCAAAAAGCCGCTTCATCGTGGCGGCAAGCGGCGTATTTTTCCCCCACTGCTGCGCTGCCAGCGCAAAGGCGGGCTGTTCCGCGTTGGCCGTCCATGTCTGCGGCAGGCTGTAGGGTGTGTAGACCGGGACATCCTGTAGGACGGCCAAGGTCTCCGTCACAATGGCGGATGCGCGCTTGGCTTCCCCTTCCGGTCCGGCGGCCGGGAAGCTGATGTACAAGCGCTCCGACGCGGCGCTCATGGCGGCATACGCCAAAAAGCGCTCCTGCACGGCCACGCCCTCCAGTGTGTCGTTCAATGGCAGGCCGAGGGCGATCAGCTCCCGCCGTTCCCCGTCGCTGAACACACAGTTGGAGCTGGGCGAAAGCGGGAAATCCCCCTGCGCTGCGCCCAGCAGGAACACCACTTTGGGGTCCTCTGCACGGATGCGGTCTGCGGCGCCGACCGTCACCTCGTCCAGCCCCTCCGGGATGCTGGCGATGTCGTTTGCCAGGATCACCAGCCGGAGCAGCTCCGCATACCGCGTATGGCGCAAAGTGCAGCCCTTGAGCACCAGCGCGCTTTGGTCGAGGATTTCCATCAGCACATCCCAGAGCCGCAGCTGCCGTTCCGCAAGCTCCGGCCGCCCGTCCGCGGAAAGCCGCGCGGCCAGCTCCTTGAGATGCTCCGCCGCCTCAACCTCTGTGAGCAGGCGGTAGACCGCCGACGCCATTCCCTCGCCGTCGGCCTCCGCCACCCGCCTGGAAAAACGGAGCAGCGGCTCCACCACGGCGGCACGGCTCCCGTTCAACGATTGCAGGCGTTCCCGGTCTCGGTCCGTCCATTCCTCCACAAAGCCCTGCGGATGGTCCGTCCATTCCTCCCGCCATTTGCGGCCGGAGAGCTTCCAGAGATAGGTATAGTTTTCCAGCTCGGAGATCTGCTCCGTGGATAACCCCGCCAGCCCGGTTTTCAGGTAGGCGAACACATCGCCGGAGGCAAAGCCGGAGCGCACCACCTGGAACGCGGAAAGCACCAGGCGCATCAGCGGTTCCGCGTCGACCGCCTGCGGCTTGTCCATAAAATAGGGGATACCGCGGTGTTCCAGCGCCAGATCGAGAATTCCCCGGTACCGCTCCGGGGACCGGGCGATCACCGCAAAATCCCGGTAGCGGTAGCCGTGCTCCATCACCAGCTCCCGTATGGCCGCCGCCGCGAACTCCGCTTCGTCATACGCGTCCTTCGCCTCGTAGAGCGTCACGCCCTGCGCCGGTTGCGCCGCCCCATGCATTGTCCGGAACGCGCCGGCTTCCAGGGCGAAAAGTCCCCCCGCCCGGAACCGCTTTCCCGGCTCCAAGCAGTCCGGCGCCGCCACCCTGACGCCGCGCTCCTTCGCCATGCGGATCAGCGCATTCCCCGTATGCCGCACCAGAGAAAACAGGCCCATCCCGCGCTCCGGGTCGTCCAGCGCGTCCGTGCAGAGGGAGACATACACCTCATCCGCCTGTTCCAGCATGGCGGCGATGATCTGGTACTCCTGAACGGTAAAGCTCTGGAAGGAATCGAGCGCCACCACGCAATTTTTGAAAAAGGCGTGTTCTTCCAACAGCGCTTTCAGGCGTGTGAGGTCGTCCAGCGGGTCCACGTAGCTCTGGGCCACCAGCGCGTCATACGCCTCCAGAATCAGCGAAAGCTCCTTGGCCTTCTGCCGCAGGGTGCTGGAGAGCGGATGCGCCCCCTCCGGGGTTTCCACCGCCTGCAGCAGATCGCGCGGACGGATGCCGCACATTTTCAGCTCCGCCTCCTGTGCCAGCAGCAGGTTTACCAGTTCCGCATCTTCTGCGCTCTTGCGGTAAAAATCCAATTGGTCTTTGACCTGTTCCAGCGCAAGGCTCATGAAGATGCTGCGCCCGCCGTCGTCCAAGCGGCGGCCGGCCGCGCCGCCATACCGCCGGAATGCAAGGTCTGCCAAGCGGGAAAAGCTGAGC
>DBFXIC010000473.1:0-11761 GCA_048455095.1 Anaeromassilibacillus sp. | reverse complement strand
CCCTATAAATCATTTATGACGCAACGAGGCCCCGACGGAACACTCCGCCGGGGCCTCGTTATGTCGTTATGAAATATTCTCTGATTCTGTTTCTTACTTTACAGCCATTTTGACGAGCGCCAAGTCGCGCACATCAATCACGCCGTCGCCGTTCATATCCGCGCTGAGCATCTCAATCGGCTCGTATGCACGGTTGCCAACGATCGCCTGACGCTGGAGTTCCACGTCGGAAGCATCCACCTTGCCGTCCGGGTTGATGTCGCCCAGGACAGCCATGCTCATGCGGTCTTTTTCGGTGCCGTTCACACGGAGAACCACGATATAGCCGGACACGATGGTCGAGCCGTCGTCAATGGAGCCGCCGGTCGCCTCAAAGAATTCCAGCGTGCCGCCCTTCACAGGCTTGAGCATTGCGGCGATGTCCGCCGTCGTCGCGCCCGTGGGGACGTTGTAGAGAATCTTTGCATCTGTGTCGGCGCTGATCTTCGCCGTCGAATCCTCGGCAACCTCGAATTCCGCGTCCATCGGCGTTGTACCGCCCTGGACTTTCAACTTTGCGTCCGCCCAAACAGAGTTACAGTGGCCGTTGCTGCCGCCAGTCAGTTCCGCGACCAACTTCAGCTCCGTCACGCCCGTCACATCGACGTCCACAAACTCGGCGTTGGTGTTCTTGCCCTTCATCTCCTTGGCAAACAGCTCCTTGCCGTCCGCCAATACGCGGAATTTCACGCCTGTAACGCTCGTCCCGCGATCCTTGGCTTCGATGCCGGCCCACGCCTGGAAACGGACCGCGTCGAGGCCGGTCAGGTTGTAGACGACCTCGGAGGCCGCGTGCGCGGTAAGGCCCTTGTCGAATGCGGTCTTTGCACCATTGGGATACACGGTGATCTTGCCGCCCTCCAGATTAGCATCCTTAATGAATGTACTGTAGCCAACCTTTGCGGACGTTTCCTTGACATCGGAGAGGTAAAGATCCTCCGCCTCCGGCTTCATTTTAATCTTTGCATCCGCCCAGACGGTCTGGCAATTGCCGACACTATTCGTGGTTGCATCCGCGATCAGCGTCAGGGTGCTCTTGCCGGTCACGTCGATGTCCACATAGGTGGCGTTGGAACCGCTGCCCTTCATTTCATTGGAGACAAACGCCTCTTCACCGTCCAGCAGCACACGGAACTTGACGCCGCGCACATTGTTGTTGCGGTTGGCGCCGTCGATGCCGGCCCACGCCTGAAAGCGCTCCGCGTCGAGCTCGGAGAGGTCGTAGACGACCTCGGAGGCCGCGTGCGCGGTGATGCCCTTGTCATAGCTGGCTTTTGTGCCGTCCTGATACACGCTGATCTTGTCGCCGCTCAGGTTTGCGTCCTTGGTAAAGTTGCCGTAGCCGACCTTTGCGGAAACCTCCTGCAGATCGGAGAGGTACAGATAGGTTTCACCCTTGGTGAAGTCGACGGTGTAAACCCTGCGGAAGCCGCTCGCGCTGGTCGCGGTGACGACCGCCTGGCCCGGCAGCGCGGTCACCTGTTGGATGTCGATGGTGACACTGTCGTTCGCCGGGGTCGCGGTGACCTGCGGCAGGCCGTTGGCCGAGCTCTTGCGGGTGCTATAGGAGAAGATGTCGCTGTTAAAGCCGTCGATGGAATCGCCGTCGATCTGAATATCCGTCACGAGCGTCGTCTCCTCCGGCAGAACAGTCTTACTCTCCTGCATGAGCTGCGCGGTCGTCGCGTTACTGACTGGCTTCATGCGGAACTGGTAGGTATACGCCCTGTCAGAGGGCAGGGTGTACTGCTTCAGGGTCTCCGGTCCGCAGCTTCCGCTGCCCAGGCCCATCTGGTACTGGTCGATTGTGACCACGGTGTTCTCCGTGCCTTTGAGCTGGTACGGATGCTTTGCCTGCTGGAGGTCCTCCTGCGTGTTGTGCAGCGCGCTAACCTCCACAACGTCCTGCGCGTCGAAGAGCAGGCCGTTGCCGTCCTCGTTGGTGATTGCCAGCCAGCGGGTATCGGTCTTGTTTCCGGTCTCCTGCGGCAGGACAAAGTTCGTGAACTGCTCGCTCACAGTGCTGCTGTACACGCCGACGTCATAGCCCCACTTGCGATCCCAATAGCTATCGGACTCGCCGCGGCCGTACCACTGCATATTCTCATAGCCCGCGGGCATCTGCAAACGCATGCCCACGCGGAGCAGGTTGTTCATGGAACTGTTCGGCAACAGGGTGCTACGCACCAGCACATTGCCGTCGGAATAGACGGTGAAGGTGGAAGCGTACTTCGAATCCGCCGCGGAGGGCATGTTCATATTGACGGTGACGACAACCTTCTTCTCGCCCTTAAACACGTCAAAGCCCGTGATTTCGGCGTTCTTCACCGCGTCTTCCCACTTTGCATCGTGAGAGGTCTTGGCGTCATTGTCGGTCAGGGCGCGCCAGAAATTCGGCTCCAGCGGCTCTGCCAGCAGCTCTTCGCCGTTCGCGGTGTAGGAGGTCAGCTTGCCGGATGCCTTGTCGAAGGTCACGCTGAATGCGTCGCCCGTGATCTTCAGGCTAGCGTCGGTCTCCTCGATCTGGCTGTCCGTAAACGCCGCCATGTTGGTTTCGTCCAGTTCCGGCAGTCCTTCTTCGACAACGTCGAATGCAAGCTGCTCGGTCGCGACCTCATGGCCTGCGTCCGCCCACCAGCAATCCTCGTTGGTGGTAAATGTGATGTTGAGGAAGCATTCCTCGCCGGGCTGCAGGTTTGCCGGGGCCTCAAAGCCCTCAATCGTCACGTCCGCCTTCTGCTGCGGCGCGACATCTGCGACCTGGCTGCCGCTATCCACAACTTCGCCGTCGCGGACCAGCTCCCAGTTCATGGTGTATTCGTTCGCGTTGGTATCCACATATTCGTTGTCAATGGTGATGATGCCGCTGTTCAGATCCTTCGCGGTCATCTGGAAGGACTGATAAACCTTTTTGACCTCTTCCATCTCCGGCTGCACAGTGCGGTCCGGGGAAACGATGCCGTTGACGCAGAAATCGGTCTTGCCGGTTTTGATTTCCCAGTCGCCGTCGTAGCCCCAGAAGGTCTCGCCGGTGGTGCTGCCGGGGATCAAAGTGTTGATGGACTGGTCCGCCCAGTCCCAGATGAAACCACCCTGCAGGTTCGGGTAGCTGCGGATGATGTCCCAGTAATCCTTGAGTGCACCCACGCTATTGCCCATGGCGTGGTCATATTCGCACATGACAAACGGCAGGGTGCTGCGCTGGCCATTCTGTTCCACGCTCTGGCTGCCGGTGTACGCCGGATACATCTGGGATTTCACGTCCACGTACGGGCTGTCGTTCCAGCCCTGGTAGTGGATCAGGCGGGTCGGGTCGTTCTCGTCAAAGTATTTGAGCATCCCCTCCAGGGATTTGCCCGTGCCGACCTCGTTGCCGGGAGACCACATGATGACGCTGGGGTAGTTCTTGTCGCGCTCCACCATGTTGATTGCGCGATCGAGGCAGGCCTCAATATAACCCGCAGTATTGCCCGGGACGCCCTGGCTGCGGCCGTTGTGGGACTCGTTATTCGCCTCGTCCATCACATAGAGGCCATACTTGTCGCAGAGCCCATAGAAATACGGGTCGTCCGGGTAATGGGAAGTGCGCACCGCGTTCAGGTTGTACTGTTTCATCAGCCTGACGTCCGCTTCCATCTCCTCATGGGAGAGGTGACGGCCGGTATACGGGGACATCTCGCCGCGGTTGACGCCCTTGAGGTAAACGGGCTGGCCGTTCAGGATCATCTGAGCGTTTGTGGTGCCTTTGTTGATGACGCTGATCTCGCGGAATCCGACGTCTACGGCGGTGGTCTCCACTGCCTCGCCGCCGCGCAGCAGGGCGATCGTCATGCGGTACAGGTTCGGATGCTCTGCGTTCCACTTGAGCGGGTCCTCGAAATGGCCGGTCAGGTCGACAACCGCTTTGTCGCCCTCAAATGCCGGGACAGCGGCCGTCATCGGCTCGCCCACGGCGTTGCCGTCTGCATCGTAGAGCTGCGCATGTACGGTCAGGTTCTCCGTGGCCGCACCTTCAAAGCTGCGCAGTTCGACCTCGGTATTGAGGTCCGCGTCGACATACGCGTCGTCCAAATCGGTGATGACGGTGAAATCGCGGATCTCCACGTCGTCTTTGGAGGTCAAATACACGTCGCGGTACAGGCCCGCGAGGCGAATGCCGTCCTGGTTCTCAATCCAGGCGCCGTCCGACCAGCGGAACACTTCCACCGTGATAACATTTTCCGCACCGGGGGTAAAATCGAGCGCCTTGGTGATATTGAACTCCTGGCGCGCGGTCATATCCTGGCCGTAGCCGATTTCCTGCCCGTTGACATACAGGTACATTGCATCCTCGACGCCGTCGAAAGCAATGAACACTTGGCGGCCGTCCCAGCCGGAGAGATCCGGCAGGACTTTGCGGTAGGTGCCGACAGGATTGTAGTTGGTCGGCGCCGCGCCGATCGGGATGCTCTTATCCTTGGAATTGTATTTCCAGGGATAATCCTGGTTTGCATAGATGGGCTGGTCGTATTTAAACGTGCCGTCCTCGTTCTTGACGGTCTGCCAGCTCAGCGGGACGGTGATATCGTCCCAGGAGCTGTCGTCGTAATCCGCATCCGCAAAGGTCTTATCCTTCTGGCTGATGCGGTCGGCGGGCTTGGAAACCCAGTTGAATTTCCAGTCGTCGCCGTTGAGCAGTTTATAATAAGCGGACTGCGCCGGGTCGTTTTCCTTCGCCTTTTCCTCCGTATCATACGGATACGCGGTGGCGCGGGTGGCTTCGCGGTTCACCTGGACGATTGCAGGATTGCCGTTCCACTCGTTGCCGCTGATATCATCGGACAGGGCGGCGAATGCCGAAATGCCCGCAGCAGAGAGGAAAATTGCGCCAGCCAGGACACCGGCGACCAATTTCTTCATGTTCATAAAGTTTCTCCTTTACTTTACGCTTCTACACTTTTTTATTCTCAATCGAGAGGGCTGCGGCCGGAACCGGATCCGGCCGTCCCTCTTTTGAGCCGGTGAGAGGGCATCCCTCTTTCAGGAATCCCTCGCGGGCTGCTGGACACAGGATCTGCCTGCCGTCATCAGCATGCCGATTGCACCGGATATACCAGGTGTTTTCAGCTGCGATTACGCAATCGTTACCACACAGTGTTTCTGCGGCTGCTGACCCGGCAGGGTGGTGTATACGCCCGTGCTGTCGCCCGGCTTGCCGGTTGCGTAGACGCGGAAGTAGTAGTCGTTGCCGACCTTCGCCACGAACTGGGTCTTGAGCACATTGCCGTTGCCGACCGTGAAGCTCGGCATCACATCGCTGCCGTTGAGCACCGTCATCTTGAAGCAGTATGCGCTGCCCCTTGTCATGGTGAACGGAAGCGTTGTGTCGCTGCGCACGGAGGATTGCTCCGCTACGGACTGCGCCGCGGAGACAACCGGATTTGCAAGAACCGTTCCGGATGCGCCGTATGCGTTGTTGGAACCGCTGGATTTCCCAGAGGAACCTTTGGAGTTGTTCTTGGGTTTCGTCTGGAGGTTCTTCTCCGCCAGCTCTGCCGTCTCGCCAGCCGCCGCCAGCTCTTCATCCGTCGCGTTCTCTTTCGCCAGGACGGCCGCGAGGTTGCGCATCGCCGCGGTGTAGACTGCCGCGCTGGCGGGCGTATAGGCGCTCAGGTCCTTGGACTGCATGCGCTTGAGCAGCGCTTCCAGCTCCGAGCGGTCGGGCTTCAGGCGCAGGTCGGACATCGCCTTGCTCAGCGCCTTGGCCGCCGCGTCAACCTCTTTCTGGGTCGCATCCGCGCCGAGGCTCTCCGCCGCTTCGAGCGCCTCTGTAAAGGCGTCCTTGCCTCCGTCGAGGTATTTCTCCAAATCGATGGCCTTGGCCGCTGCGATCACCATATCCAAAATGGAGTGGTCCGCCACGCCAATCAGCGCTTTCATTGCGTTGTAAAGGGATTCATAATCCTTGTCGATGTCGTTCTGCACCGCGTTTTCGTCCGCTGCGGTCTCTCTGGCCGCTTCGAGTGCTTCCTGGAACGCAGTCCAGCTCTCCGCCGTGTAGTCGATTTCGTCCAAGGTCTCTGCGATTTCAATAAGGTCGGTGAGCTTCTTCTTGTCGCCCTTCTGGAAGTCCAGATAATGGATAGCGTCCATCAGGTCGCTCCACGCCTTGTCGATCTCCGCCTGTGTGGCCGCCGGCTCTTTATAGGTATCCGCAGCCGCGTCAAACGCCTTTGTAAACTTTGCCTTGACCGCCGGGACAAGGTCGTCGGTATCGCCCGCGTCGATGCGCGCCTGTGCATAATCGAGCACGGCCTTCAGGGTCGCCTTGCTCACCGTCTCAAACGCAAGGTTGACGTTCGGGTTCAGGGTGTCCATCTGGAATGCATAGGTGTAGGAATCTTCACCGATGATCTGCGGCTCGCCGCTGTTCACCGTGACCGCGCGGAAAATCCGTCCCTCTGCGGTCGGCGCAAAGTCAAACGCGAGCTCCGTGCCGTTCGGCACATCCTTCTGCGTGTAGGAACCGATCAGGTTCGGCAGTTTCTGCGCTTCACCGTCGATGGACATTTGCGCTTCTCTGGCATTAAAGGTCACCTGCAGGTCGGCCATCTCCGGAGCAGACTTGCCAACATGTACCGTCGCATTTTGCAGAATGCCGCCGATCTCATTGAAGCTCTTGGCCAGGATCAGCACTTCGCTCATCTCGACAGGATAATCGCCCTCCGCCAGATCGTCCGCCGCAGTGAACTTCGCGGTGAACAGGCCGGAAGCGTCCTTCGGCAGGCCAGCGTCCGTATCGGCATCATAGACCACGATGACCTTATGCTGGTCGTTGTGGATACCTACGGTCAGGGAACCGTTGATGTTTGCATTCGGGGTAACCTCTGTGCAGGTCAGGCCCTCCGGATAAGTGAAGGACATCTGCATCACATAGATGGGTTCTACCAGGTCCTCGAGGCCGCTGAAGCTATGCGCCACATCGAAGCTCGCACCCGGTGCAACCAAGCCTTCCGGAGCCGTCATCGCCATGGTGACGGTCTGCTGCGGCATTTCTTTGACGTCCACAACGACGGAAACCTTGACGCCGTCGCTGTTCTTGACGCCCGGCAGCATGGTCAGCGTGCCGTTGACAGTCTGCTTACCGATGGTATCGGCCTTATAGCCCGCGCCGTCCCAGACGACCGGCAGGCTTGTGGAAACGTCGCCGTCGAGCATGACGTCCACTTCCTCCGGCAGGCTGAGGGATGCAAACGGAGTGCCCACATAGGCGCTCACATCGGCTACAGCCGCCGCACTCTTGACATTCTTGGAAGCCTCACGGCCATTGGAGTTAATCCAGAAGCCCTCGGTGCTGCCCACCGGCAGGGAGATACGCACAAAGCGCGCCAGGCCGGAGACAACGTCCGCGGTCAGGGTTCCGGCTTCGCTGCCGGCCATCATGTCCACCGCTGTGGTCCACGTCTCGCCGTCCGTGGAGAGGTCGATGGTGTATTTATGGGAACCGTCGTTGGTCCAAGAAAGCTGCACATTGCTCATGTTGTACAGGCCGCCCGCGTCGAAGGACCACCACGGGGACGCGTCGTCCGCTGCGGGAGTCCAGTACTTCGCCGGGTCGCCGTCGTTGCCGTAGGCCGGGTCGCTGCCCTCTGCACTGGAGCTTGCGGAGGCCTTTGCGCCGTAGTCGAGGCGCTTTTCTTCCGCCGCTTCCTTGCCGTAGGCGTAGAACTCACCGATCTCCGTCCAATCTCTGGTGCCCTCGCCTGCATACAGATTGTATACGCGCAGATGGCGCGCCGTGATATCCACATCGAGGGACGCCATCTTGTCCGGGCCGCTGTAGCTCTGCACATCGGTCCAGTTCTTCCCGTCCGTGGAGCTCTGCAGCGTAAAGGTGTGCATCAGGGAGCCGTTGCCCCACACAAAATCCACGTCCACATGGTTGATCTGGTATGTGCCGCCCAAGTCGACCTGCCAATTGGCAGCGCCCATCGCGGCGTTCGTCCAGTAGGTGTCCGGGTTGCCGTCCACCGCATGGGAGGCCGGATGGCCGGAGCCTTCCTTGCTGGCAGAAGCAGTCTTACCCTGTGCAACGTTGCTCGTCGTGCTGCCGCCAGTACCCTTCACCTCGAAGATGCAGGGCCAGATATTGGAGGCCGGGCAATTGACATACACGCGCACATAACGGCCTTCTGCATTGATCTCTTCGGTCACGCGCTGCACGGATTCCGTGTTCGTGCTGCGGTCCACCACCACGTCGGCCTGGGTTATATCCGGGCTGTTGGAGATGGCGATCTGGTACTTATAATCGGTGTTCATCTCAAAGAGGATTTCCACATCCTTGAGCAGATAGGTGTCGCCCATATCCACCTGCCACCAGTGCGGGCCGACGGAGGAGTCTCCCGTGTTGGTAACCTTGGCGCACCACTTGGTGCTCTCGTTGCCGTCGTTGGCATAGGAGGCCGCCTCAACATTCGCGGTGCCGCTCTTATTTTCGCTGCTGGCGGTGGCGGGCTTATTCAGGAACAGATTGTCCGCAGGGGTCGGGTCTACCGGCGGGACGTAATCCATCTCGTCCGCGTCGCCGCCCTCCGGAACTTCCGGCAGGCCTTCCACAACCTCGGTGGGGATGGTCAGCGCTGCAGTTGTGAGACCGTCGGATGTTGCGGTCAGGGTGATGTCGCCCTCGCCGCGCTTGCTGCGCACCCAGATGCCCATCTGGCCGCCGAGTACATTGATGGTCTTCTCACCGATGACCATGCCCGGGCCTTCGACTGTGAAGGAAACCGCGTTGCTCGCCGTGTTGACCACGGCGCCGTTTGCATCCTCCACATTGACCCAAACGAGCTTGGCGGTGCTGCCGTCCAGCTTGAGGGGCGCGTCGTTCTCCGCTTCCAGGGTGACCTGGGACGCGGCGCCCGGCGCTTTGCGGACATATTCCGCAGCCTTTTCGCCCTTAATATAGCCGACCGCCGTGATCGTTCCCTGGCCGGGGGTGTACGCGCTCAGGTCAAAGGTGAACGGCGGGTGCTTGAGGTTTTCCGTGCTGATTTCTTTGCCGGAGCTGGAGCTCGGGTAGCCGGTGTGGCTGTTGTCCCCGTGCGGTCCCCACATGGTGGCGTCCGGGGCCTGTTTGCCGACGGACACGCCGTCCACAAAGAGCTCGACCTCGTCGCAATTGCTGAACACACGGACGCTGTTCGGGGAGTCGGAGGCCCAAGTGTTGGCGATAAAGGCCATCGGGCCGCTCTCGATGCCGTACTCGCTCAGGTCCACGTCCGCGTCGCGCTGGCTCTGGAAGAAATACGCGCTGAACTTTGGAATACGGTAGATGTCCACCACGCCGCAGTAGGTGAGATCGGTGGTGTCAAAGCCCGCGTAGTCGGCGTACTGCCAGTAAGCGTATGCGCCGCCCCACTCAAAGCTGCGGTTGAACGCCACGGATTCCTGCGCATTGTCGCACTGGATCAGCATGCCTTCGTCGCCGCCCTTGAACTTTGTGTGTGCCGGTTCGCGGGTCACACGGGTGGAGGAGGTGTAGCCGCCGTAGTTCCAATCGCCGTACTCGCTGACGACAACCGGCATGGTGGCGTTCTTGGAGGCGTCGTTCATGACATTCGCCTGCGGGGTGCCTACGCCCATGTCAAAGCTGGTCCAATATTTCCAGCCGCCGGTGTAGATGCGGGAGTCGCCGTCGGTCGGATATTCCTCGTGAGAAATGCGGTTTGCTTCCTGCGCCCATGCCTGGTTGTAGCCGCTCTCATTGAGGCTTGGCTCCCACAAGACGATGGAGCAGTAGTTGCGGTTCGCATGGAACATCTCGCGGATCTCGCGGTACGTTGCATTCTTAAAGCTATCGGTATTGACAAACTGCTGCCATCCGGAGAGGCAGTCCACCACCGCCACGCCGTACTTGTCGCACGCGGCATAGAACGCCGGGGCGTGCGGATAGTGCGACATGCGGATGAAGTCAAAGCCATACTCCTTCAGGCGGCGGACCTCCTCGAAGATCGCGTCGTTGGACTGGGCGTTGCCCAGCATGCCCGTCTCGGAGTGCAGATTCGTGCCGGAGAGCTCGACAAACTCGTCGTTGATATAGCAGCCCTCGCGCTTCCACTCCACCTTGCGAATGCCGTAGGTGGTTTCCAGGGAGTCGCGCACGGTATCGCCCGTCTTAACGGTGGTACGCACAGTGTAGAGCTCCGGCGTATTGATGGACCACAGGCGCGGATTTTCCACAACCAGCTCCTGGGTAAACACATGGCTCTCGCCCGCGGCGATGGAGGCGGTGTCCGTTGCAGTTGCAACGACGGTTTCGCCATCCTCGTCGATCACTTCCGTGACGACGGTGGCCTCCTCCGTGGAAGCACCCTCGTTCTTCACGTCGGTCTGCGACTTGACGGTCGCACTCTCTTTGCTGACAGCCGGGGCCGTCAGGAACACGCCGCCGCCCGCGGTTTTATTTTCATAGACTGCATCCGTCACATGCAGCACGTCTGTCGCCGTGAGGTACACGTTGCGATACAGGCCGCCGAAGTACTGGAAGTCGGGGTTGGTCTTGCCGGGGTTGAAGGCGGTGTTCGGGCGCGTATCGATACGCACCGCGATCACGTTCTCTTCGCCGTATGTAACCTTGTCCGTCAGATCAAACACAAAGGACGTATAGCCGCCCTGATGTGTGCCGATCTTTTCGCCGTTGACCCACACCTCAGCGGCCTGCATGGCTGCCTCAAAGGTGATGTAGAGCTTTTTGCCCTGCATTTCCTGGGGAACGGTAAAGTGCTTCCGATACCAGAAGATCCCAAGATCCTTCTGATAATAGTTGTCCGGGGTGTAATGGATGGTGCTGTGCGGCAGGTTGACATACAGCCATTCTTCATCGCTGTAGTCGGCCGCCTCCGCGCCCTTCACATCCCCCTCGTGATACAGCCAGTCGTTGTTAAAATTGATAGTCTCTCTGCCGGTCTCCGCTGCGGAAACCGACGCTCCGGACGCGCTGTCTTTGTCTGCCGCCCACGCGAAAACCCCTGGGCCAGAAAATACCGTTCCCAGAACCATCAGCGTTGCCAACAGGCACGCGGTCCATTTTTTCCAGGTTGATTTCATGCCTCTTCTCCTTCCATTTCTAAACGTCATGGATTCTTTCATACCTCTTAAAAACAACTTTCCCCCTTTCTTGGTTGTCAAAAGTGTAAAAGCAATGTGGGCTGCACGAAAGAATACACCCCATTGCCGCTTGCCCCATCAAAAATCGTGCAAACATCCAGCAAATGACTTCAAACAACCGCTGATTCTCTTCCTGCAGCGGAGTTATCCATCATATTGCTCAAAACGTTTGCACATATTCACGCTAATCTTTATATTAAATATCCTTTGTTGAATAATCCATACAATTTTTTTTGCTAAGTTATCGAATTTATTTCGTTCTTGCCCAATAGCAACAATCATCCATATATCTGAGCAATTTATCCATATTGAGCCCGTTAGAAGGTATTTCAAATATTTTCTTTTTAAGAGGTGCTTAAAGGCCCAAAATCAGCCATTTGATGCTCTTTTTTCTTTCTTCAGCGAATGTATATATTTATTCTTGCTCATCATTTTTTTGGAACGCTGCAACTTTTGCAACTCTTTTTACGTTACATCTAACCGTATTCTTCTCACCGTTTACAGCGGGAAATTTCCGCCTGGAAACCTTTTTTCCATATCCGCCCATTTACAAAATATAGCACTTCAAGTATACTTG
>DBFXIC010000472.1:0-12520 GCA_048455095.1 Anaeromassilibacillus sp. | reverse complement strand
ATCAAGGGGGGAACAATAACAACAAATAAAAAAGCCCCCCGAAGGGCGGGACGCTTCAAGGCGGCTGCGCCGCCTTGCCGGGCGCTCTTGCGCCCGGGCCAACGCGCGATGCGCGTTGGAGCGTCCCGCCCATTCCGCGGGAGCTTCTAACAGTTATGAAATGATTCGAACCAGGCTGCCGGGAAACCCGACAAACGTCCTGTTCCGATTATTTGCTCGCCTCGTACACGGCAACCGCACATGCGACGGTCGCGCCGACCATCGGGTTGTTGCCCATGCCGATCAGGCCCATCATCTCGACGTGCGCCGGGACGGAGGAAGAGCCTGCGAACTGTGCGTCACCGTGCATACGGCCCATGGAGTCGGTCAGGCCATAGGAAGCAGGGCCAGCCGCCATGTTATCCGGATGCAGAGTACGGCCCGTGCCGCCGCCGGAAGCAACGGAGAAGTACGGCTTGCCGTTCTCGATCGCCCACTTCTTATAGGTGCCGGCGACCAGATGCTGGAAGCGGGTCGGGTTGGTGGAGTTGCCGGTGATGGAGACGTCCACGCCCTCCTTCTTCATGATCGCAACGCCTTCCAGGACGTCGTTTGCGCCGTAGCATTTAACGGCGGCGCGCTCGCCCTCGGAGAACGCTCTCTCTTCGACAACCGTCAGTTCGTCGTTGAAGAAGTCATATTCCGTCTTTACATAGGTGAAACCATTGATTCTGGAGATGATATAAGCAGCGTCCTTGCCAAGGCCGTTCAGGATGATGCGGAGCGGCTCTTTGCGGGCGCGGTTCGCCGTCTTGGCGATGCCGATGGCGCCCTCTGCGGCTGCAAAGGACTCGTGGCCCGCGAGGAACGCGAAGCACTTTGTCTCGTCGCGCAGGAGACGTGCGCCCAAATTGCCGTGGCCCAGGCCGACCTTGCGGTTCTCAGCGACGGAGCCCGGGATGCAGAAGCCCTGCAGGCCGATGCCGATGGCCTCGGCGGCGTCCGCAGCGGAAGCGCAGCCCTTCTTCAGAGCAATTGCGCAGCCCAGAGTGTAGGCCCAGCTGGCGTTTTCAAATGCGATGGGCTGTACGCCCTTGACAATTTTATCAACATCGATTCCCTTGCTCAGGCAAAGGTCGCGCGCTTCTTCGAGGCTGGCAAGGCCATACTCGGCAAGGCACTTTTCGATCTTGGCAATTCTTCTTTCTTTACCTTCAAACTTGACATCGTTAGCCATGTAAGTTGTCCTCCTTTATTCTGCTTTCTCCGGCGCACCCTCAAACCAGGGATACGCCTCGTTCGGAAAGTTCGGTATGTTCCCTGCCGGAGATTATTCCTCGCGCGGGTCGATGTACTTCGCCGCGCCGTCGAAGCGGCCGTACTGGCCGATGTTCTGCTCATAAGCAGTCTTCGGGTCCACACCATGGCGGATATCTTCCATCATCTTGCCAAGTTTGACAAACTGATAGCCGATGACCTCATTATTTTCATCGAGAGCGGTCTTCAGAACGTAGCCCTCAGCCATCTCCATGTAACGGACGCCCTTTGCGCCGGTGCTGAACATGGTGCCAACCTGGGAGCGCAGGCCCTTGCCCAGATCCTCAAGGCTCGCGCCGATCGGCAGGCCGTTCTCGGAGAACGCGGTCTGGCTGCGGCCATAGGCCAGCTGCTTGAAGATTTCGCGCATTGCAACGTTGATGGCGTCGCACACAAGGTCGGTATTCAGGCATTCCAGAAGGGTCTTGCCCGGGAGGATTTCCGCGGCCATAGCGGCGGAATGGGTCATGCCGGAGCAGCCCAGCGTCTCCACCAGCGCCTCCTGCACGATGCCGTCCTTCACATTCAGGGTCAATTTGCAGGCGCCCTGCTGCGGTGCGCACCAGCCCACGCCATGGGACAGACCAGAGATGTCTTTGATCTCATAAGCTTTGACCCACTTTCCCTCTTCCGGGATGGGCGCCGGGCCGTGATGCGGGCCTTTGGTTACAGGACACATGTTTTCCACTTCATGGGAATAATTCATATCGGTACTCCTTTCGGTTTCAAGTTTCCTTGGTTTCACCAACATACAGATTGATTATAGGCTATTTTCCGAATTTTCGCAAGAGCTTGTCCGGGCAAAATTGCAGGAAATCCGTCGGATTTTTGCCAGCCTTTGTCAAAGCGCATTCATCTGTATGATTCCGCCCGTCAGGAGGCCTTTTCACAAGCCGCGCCCTGCATACGGAACTTTTCCACCGTGCGCGGAAAAGCCCGTTCGAAGGCGGCAAACACCAGCCAGCCGGCGCATGCGCCGAGCGTATTGAGAATAAGGTCGTCCACATCCGTCCCCCGGAAGCTGAACAGTTGCAGGCACTCAATCAGCAGAGAGGTCAAAAAACCGGCCAGCGCCGCCCAACGGAACTTGCGCCGCTTCTCCCAGAGCAGAGGGATCAGCAGGCCGATTGGCAGAAAGATCAGCACATTCCCGGCGAGATTGACAAGCGTAAACTCCCATTCCCCGCTGTTTAAAATCTCCACGATCCCTTTCAGGGGGATTAAATTGATCTCTCCTTTTAACTGGAACTCCCCGCGGAACAGAAAATCCAACGAAATGGTCTGCGAGGCCAGCGCACAGAGAAACAAAATAAAGCAAATCACACCGGTTTCGTGCAACACCGTGGTGTGCAGACCCTTTTTGCGGTGGTAAAAAAAGAATCCCAGCCTCAAAAGCAACACCAACGGCACCAACGGCAAAATCTCCCACAGCATGACTTTCAAGTAAAACAAGATCATGTGTTTCCCTCATTTCTATAGCGATTCCTATTTAGAATAGCATAGATTGAAAAGGAAATCCTTGCGAAAGCCTTACAAGTTTCTGAAAAGCGATCTTGTCAGCTCTTTTTGCAGTGCTGACTTTCTATAAAATATTTCTTACTGGCTCATGTAAAAGTCTATATGTTTTGTTTCGCATGGTGCTATCCTTTATAATAGCACTTTTTGTTTTACATTTTGAAGGAACATATTGCCCATGGGGCGCACCAATACGCTTTTACATTTTCCAAACCTTACCTTCCTGTTAAGATCACCTTAGCTTTTCTTTACTTTGTTTTTATTTTTCCATATGGTATTCTTTTTTTGAGGTGAGAATTTTGCCGAATCCAAGTACGCAAAGCATGATGGGGCAAGCATTAAAGAAATACCGGCTGCGCGCAAAAATGACGCAGAAGCAGGTAGCTGAAATTCTGAATATAGACGAACAATATTATGGACAGATTGAGCGCGGTGCAAAAAGGTTGAGCCTGGACAAGCTCATCACCTTTTGTTCCTATTTCCATATTACGCTGGACGACGTTATTCAAATTCACTCGGCGGAGGAAAGCGATGTGTTGAAGCAATCCTATCTTGCGGATATCTCCGCCCATTTGGAGCAGTGTTCGAGCAATCAGCTTGCCTTGATTCAAAATCTCATCAAGAATATTGATTTGTTTAAAAAGAGTTGAACGTGATGAAGCTCAACGATTCCCTCCGCCAATTGCGCAAACAGCAGCGCCGGAGCCAAAAAGAAATTTCCGAGGCTCTCGGCGTCAGCCGCTCCACCTATGCGCACTACGAATCGGGAAGGATGACGCCGTCGATTTCTTCCCTTCTATTGCTCTGCGAAATATACCATGTCTCTTTAAGCGCCCTGATGGGGCGCGGCTAAGCGGCATAAAAAGGCCCGGACCGAGCGCAGAAATGCGCTCGGTCCGGGCCTTTCGCCGTTTGTTGAAGTTTTTAAGTGATAAAGCCACCCTGCCGGATTCCATTCTATCCTATAAATGGGACAACCATGTTGCAGGGCGGTTGCCCTCTTTTCATCTTGAATATAGCACACGATACAGGCAAATGCAAACGCTTGAACGCCCAAATGGGATCGGATATTCATTATATCCGGTCCCTTTTTCTGTATTTGCGCAAGTTGCTTGGTTTTTCCAGACCGGATTCATAATTAATTTACATTTATCTTATTGACATCCGGGCAAAGTAATGATAAATTAATATCTAGAGTTAGCACTTGATATAAAAGAGTGCTAAACAAAAAATGAAGACAAAAGAGGTGGGAAGGTTGGAACTCAGCGAACGCAAGAAAAAAATCCTGGCGGCGGTCGTGGAACTCTATGTCGCCACCGGCGAGCCGGTCGGCTCAAAGGCGCTCTGTGACAACCTCGACTTTGCGGTTTCTTCTGCCACCGTGCGCAATGAAATGAGCGACCTGGCGGAGATGGGGCTCTTGGATCAGCCGCACACCTCGGCGGGCCGGATTCCCACACAGATGGGATACCGGGTTTACATCGACGGCCTGATGAAAAAAAAGCCGGTCACGCGCGAGGAAAAGCGGTATCTGGACAGCCAGCTGCTCTCCAGCGCATACGACCCGGAAAAACTGCTGGACGGCGTTTCCAGGGTGCTGGCCGCCGCAACCAAGTTTACAGCGGTTTCCACCACGCCCAGTGGGCGCGGGGCGGATATCCGCGCGGTACAGTTCGTGCAGACGAGCCGCCGCACGGCCATGGTCATCCTGATGACCTCCGCCGGAACCATGAAAACGCGTGTGTTCCACTGCGACTTTGATCTGTCGCAGGAGATCCTGCGGGTGTTCTTCCGGGTGTTCAACGAGAAATTGGCCGGTATGCCGGTTTCCGCCGTGACGCCCGCGTTTATTCAAAATCTGGCGGCCTCAATGGGCGAGATGGCGATTTTGATGTCCTCCGCGTTTATGGCGGTGCTCGACGTGGCGCGGGATTCCATGCGGGCGGAAATCTGCATGGAAGGGCAGACGAATCTGCTGTTTTATCCGGAACTGGCGCTGACGGCGCGCAGGATGATGGATTTCCTGGCACGGTCGGACGACCTGAACCGGTTGTTGGAACAGCGCAGCAAGAGCGTCAAGGTGCTGATCGGCGACGAAACCGGCAGGCCGGAGCTCAAGGACTCCAGCGTGGTGATTTCCCGCTACACGATCGGCGGCAGGGACGCCGGCGCATTGGCGATCATCGGTCCGATGCGTATGAATTATGCAAAGGTGATTTCCCACATGGAATACCTCTCTGACGCCGTGGGGAGAATGCTCACGGAATTGATGGAAGACGACTTTTAAGTTTTAAAATAGAGCGCATTGGGCGCAATATAGAACAAAGGAGGGTCCGGGCAGTTGAATACGGAGGAAAAGGATCCGCAGACGGAGACCGGAACAAAACCGCAGGAGGGCGCGGAGCCGGAGGTTTCCCCGAAAACGGAGAAAGCTGACAAAAAGGAAAAAGGAGGCTTTGGCAGTAAAAAAGCCAAGGCGGAGAAAGAAGAGATGCAGAAAAAGCTCGACGAAGCGGAAGAGGCCCTGAAAAAGCAAAAAGATCAGCTCCTGCGCACTGCGGCGGAATACGACAATTACCGCAAGCGGACGGAGCGCGAGAAAGCGGCGATCTATTCCGACGCCACGGCGGCGGCCGTGTTGGAGTTCCTGCCGGTGGCGGATAATCTGGAACGCGCGTTGGCGCAGCAGGAATGCAGTGTGGATGACCTGCGCAAGGGCGTGGAAATGGTCCAGACACAGTTGAAAAAAGCGCTGGAAAAGCTGGGTGTAACGGAGATGGGCGCCGAAGGGGAGGCGTTCGACCCCGAACTGCACAACGCGGTATCCCATATCGACGATGAAAGCGCGGCGGAAAACGTCGTGGCACAAGTGTACCAGAAGGGATACAGAATCGGCGACAAGGTCGTCCGGCATGCCA
Organism: Anaeromassilibacillus sp.; assembly: GCA_048455095.1. Lineage (GTDB taxonomy): Bacteria > Bacillota > Clostridia > Oscillospirales > Acutalibacteraceae > Anaeromassilibacillus. The sequence continues at coordinate 6,791 of DBFXIC010000472.1, read as the reverse complement.
CCGTCGTGGTTGCGAACTGAGTGCCCCGGCTGCCCCGCATTCCCCTTTCCATAAAATAGAAAATAACGACAGAATGAAAACTGGAGGTAATATTTATGAGCAAGACAATTGGTATTGACCTTGGTACGACAAACTCCTGCGTAGCAGTAATTGAAGGCGGCGAGCCGGTGGTAATCGCCAATGCAGAAGGCGCGCGTACAACACCGTCCGTTGTGGCCTTTTCCAAGACCGGCGAGCGCATGGTGGGCCAAGTGGCAAAGCGCCAGGCCATCACCAACCCGGACCGCACAATTTCCTCCATCAAGAGAGAAATGGGTTCCAACTATAAAGTGACCATTGACGATAAAAGCTACACCCCGCAGGAAATCTCCGCGATGATCCTGCAAAAGCTGAAGGCAGACGCAGAAGCCTATCTGGGCGAATCCGTCTCCTCCGCCGTCATCACCGTCCCGGCGTACTTCACCGATGCACAGCGCCAGGCCACCAAGGACGCGGGCAAGATCGCGGGCCTCGACGTCAAGCGCATCATCAACGAGCCGACGGCGGCGGCGCTCTCCTATGGCATCGACAAGGGCGACGACCAGAAGATCATGGTATACGACCTCGGCGGCGGCACATTCGACGTATCCATCATCGAGATGGGCGACGGCGTGCAGGAAGTTTTGGCGACCGCGGGCAACAACCGCTTGGGCGGCGACGACTTCGACAAGCGCGTGATGGACTGGATGGTCAGCACCTTCAAGCAGGAGACCGGCATCGACCTCTCCGGCGACAAGATGGCCATGCAGAGACTGAAGGAAGCCGCGGAAAAGGCGAAGATCGAGCTGTCCGGCATGACCTCCAGCCAGATCAACCTGCCGTTCATCACGGCGGACGCGACCGGCCCGAAGCACCTCGACATGACCCTGACCCGCGCAAAGTTCAACGAGCTGACCGCTGACCTCGTGGAAAAGACCATGGGCCCGGTTCGCCAGGCGCTGCAGGATTCCGGCCTGCAGATCGGACAGATCAGCAAGGTCCTGCTGGTCGGCGGTTCTTCCAGAATCCCGGCGGTACAGGAAGCGGTTAAAAAATTCACGGGCAAAGACCCGTTCAAGGGCATCAACCCGGATGAGTGCGTTGCCATCGGCGCCGCGCTGCAGGCCGGCGTGCTCGGCGGTGAGGTCGAAGGCCTCCTGCTCCTGGACGTCACCCCGCTGTCCCTCGGCGTGGAAACCATGGGCGGCGTCATGACCAAGGTCATCGAGCGCAATACCACCATCCCGACTAAGAAAAGCCAGATCTTCTCTACTGCGGCGGACGGCCAGACCCAGGTGGAAGTCAACGTGTTGCAGGGCGAACGCGAATTTGCCCGCGACAACAAGCAGCTCGGCCTGTTCAAGCTGGACGGCATTGCTCCCGCACCGCGCGGCATTCCCCAGATCGAGGTCACGTTCGATATCGACGCCAACGGCATCGTGAACGTCTCCGCAAAAGACCTTGCAACCGGCAAGGAACAGCACATCACGATTTCTTCCAGCTCGAACATGAGCAAGGACGACATCGACAAGGCGGTCAAGGACGCCGAAAAGTTTGCGGCGGAGGATAAGAAGCGCCGTGAAGAGGTCGACGCAAAGAACGAGGCGGAAAACCTGTGCTATTCTGTGGAGAAGCTGATCAAGGACAGCGGCGACAAGATGGATGCAACCGATAAGGCCGACCTGGAAGCGAAATCCAATGCCTTGAAGCAGGCGATCTCCGGCAACGATGTTGCGGATATTAAGAGCCATACCGAAGAACTGCAGAAAGCGCTGTATGCGGTATCTGAAAAGCTGTATAAGGCTGCTGCTCCGCAGGATGGCCAGCCGGCAGGCGGCGCGGGTGCCCCGACGCAGGACGCCAACGGCAACCCGGTCTATGATGCCGAGTACAAGGACGTGGACGACAACAATAATCAGTAATCAGCAAAACCCGCAGAAATGGCCATCCTCTTGTTCTCCGGGAAAGAGGATGAGGAACACAGCTGTATAAAAAGCAAACGCTCCGAGACGGTTTACCACAGAAAATCGCGGGGCTGATACGAGGAAACAGGCTGTTGCGGGCGCGGGACGCGCCTGCAGCAGCTTTCCCCCGTACAAGCGGGATCTGATTTTTATGGAAAATGATTTACTACAGGTCAAAAACCTGATATGATAGAGGACGCGGCTGTGCCGCATATGAAATGAGAGTTGGCGTGGGGCGGTCATTGCGAGATGTTTCCCACGCTTTTGTAGGAGTGATAGGTGTGGCCGATAAAAGGGATTTTTATGAAGTGATGGGCGTACCGAAGAACGCCACCGATGACGAAATTAAAAAAGCCTACCGCAAACTGGCAAAACAGTATCATCCGGACTTGAATCCGGACGATAAAGAGGCGGAGGCTAAGTTTAAAGAAGTCAACGAGGCGTACGAGGTGCTCTCCGACAAAGATAAAAGGGCCCGGTACGACCAGTTCGGCCATGCCGGGGTGGACCCCAATTTCGGCGGCGGCGCGGGCGGCGGAAGCCCGTTCAGCGGTGACATCGATCTGGGGGATATATTCAACAGCTTTTTCGGTGGATTTGGCGGCGGCGCACGCCGCGCCAACCCAAACGCGCCGCGCCGCGGCAGCGACACGGAAGCGGTTATCAACATCAGCTTTGAAGAGGCAGCCAAAGGCTGCAAAAAGACGGTATCCTTTGGGAAGATTGAATCGTGCACCGAGTGCGGCGGCACGGGCGCAGCGAAAGGGACCACGCCCTCCACATGTACCCAGTGTAATGGCACGGGACAGGTACGCATCAACCAGCGCACGCCGTTTGGCGTGGTGCAGACGTCGCGTTCGTGCGACCGCTGCGGCGGCACAGGCCGCGTGATCGATACCCCCTGCCATACCTGCAACGGCCAGGGACGCGTGCGCAAGCAGAAGACCATCGAGATCAACATCCCCGCGGGCATCGACAACGAACAGATGCTGAATGTGCCCGGACAGGGCAATTCGGGATTGAACGGCGGCCCCAGCGGCGATCTGCACGTATTTGTGAATGTGCGGCCGCATCCGATCTTTGAGCGCAGGGGCGACGATATCTGGTGTGAAATGCCGATCACCTTCCCGCAGGCGGCGCTTGGCGCGGAGGTCACGGTGCCGACCATCGACGGCCGCGTGAGCTACCAGGTGCGCGAAGGAACCCAGCCCGGCGATGTGTTCAAGCTCAAGGGCAAGGGCGTTCCGCACATCAACGGTAGGGGCCGCGGCGATCAGTATGTCCGTATGACGATCGAGGTACCGAAGAACCTTTCTCAGAAACAAAAGCAGATTCTACAGGACTTCGATAGCAGCGCCGAAGAAAAGAATTACCAGAAGCGCAAGGGGTTCTTTGATAAGATCAAAGAGATGTTCGACGACAAGAAATAACGGCACTGGATTTTTGATCCGGTAAAGCAGGAGAAACGCATTCACAACGTGATCTCCCAGTTGCATTTGGCCCAGCTATGTTCGTTTGAATATACAGAACAAGGCGGGCTAACCTTAAAAATGCGTACAGAAAATCCACCCCACGACTGGTCAAAGTACAGGGGTGGATTTTTATGTGAAAGATTTTAACATTGCAGCAGAATACGTCCGTGGCGTTGCGTTTTTGCACCAAACGTGCTAAACTAAATATAAAGAGGAACAACCGTCCACAAGGTGGTTTGGCCTCAGTAAGTGAATAGAAAATCCACCCTGTCACTCGCCAAAGTTGGGGGTGGTTTTTCTATGTTAGCGCATCAGTGACAAAATCGTAAGAACGAATGTCAGCAACGCGAGCAGAAACATTCCGAAGGCCATCAGGTCTCTAAAATCGAAATCTTTCATGCGCATCACCTCCATTCCAAAGAATGGAGGCCAAACCACCCTGCAACACGGCTGTCCTTGCTTTATGATAGCATGGAATCCGGCAGGGTGGCTTTTATGTGAAATTTTTCAACATGGAATCACAGGTATGGACTGCGGCGTTGCGTTTTTGCACCAAACGTGCTAAACTAAATATAAAGAGGAACAACCGTCCACAAGGTGGTTTGGCCTCACGGATATGGATAGAAAAACCACCCCGCCCTTGCCAAAGTTGGGGGTGGTTTTTCTATGTTTGGATTACCGACAGATCAAATAGATGAACGTCAGCAATGCAAGAAGGAACATTCCGAAGGACATCAAATCCCTAAACTCGAAACGCTTCATATGCATCACCTCCATTCCAGAGAATGGAGGCCAAACCACCCTGCAACACGGTTGTCCTTGTTTTATGATAGCATGGAATCCGGCAGGATGGCCTTTATGTGAAATTTTTCAACATGGAATCACAGGTATGGACTACAGCGTTGCGTTTTTGCACCAAACGTGCTAAACTGAACATAAAGAAGGGCAACCGCCCACAAGGTGGGTTGACCTCAGTGAGTGAATAGAAATTCCACCCCTTTGCCGGCCAAAGTTCGGGGGTGGTTTTTCTATGTTTGGATTACCGACAGATCAAATAGATGAACGTCAGCAATGCAAGAAGGAACATTCCGAAGGACATCAAATCCCTAAACTCGAAACGCTTCATATGCATCACCTCCATTCCAAAGAATGGAGGCCAAACCACCCTGCAACACGGTTGTCCTTGTTTTATGATAGCATGGAATTCGACAGGGTGACTTTTTACGTGACTATTTTTGACATGATGAAAAAGGCTCTGTATCAGACGTAGAGAAGACGTCCATACAGAGCCTTTTTATTGCACACCCTGCCGCGCCCCTTGGAGGGTGCCCAGAGGAATGTTATAAACTTAACAAAACAAAGGAGCAGACGGCCTACCCGCTGCCTTCAACCGCATATACGCCAAGCAGCATCGGCTAGGCGGCCTTTGGTTTTTCCTTTGCGCCCGGTATCCATATGCAGACAAGAGGATGCCTTACAGTACGCATGCATCAAAAAACACTTTACACGCTGCTTTTCACCAACATATTGCCTGCATGGTTATAAATTCTTATTTCTGTAATACTACTTTATACTACTTTATCCGATAAGTCAATATGAAGTAGGATTTTATAGTATTGTTTTACAGGGTGATGGGTTTGAAACCATTAAAGAAAAAGGTAAGTATTACGCTGGATGAAGACGTAATCAAAGAAATGAAGCTTTTGGCAGAAAGAAACGACCGTTCCTTATCCCAATATATCAATCTGATCTTAAAGCGGCATTTAAATAACCTTTCAACAAAAGAGAATCCCTCTAAAAAAGCGTAAAATGCAAGCGCTTTTTCTCTAGCGGCCTGTTTTTCATCGATTAATATGTAAAGGGCTTTGCACCGGGCGAAGGGAAGCACCCTCATTGGTTTTCAGTGTAAATAGCCTATTTGACCTTTGCGCTTCCTTTCAAACGCCTGTGCAAAGCCTTTTTCTATTCCTCCCGGTCACGCCCCACCAAGGTATCCAGAGAAACCTGATAAATTTTACAAAGCAGAAGAAGATGGGAGAGGGGTGGGATCGTCCTGCCAGTCTCATAATAGGTATAGGTGGAACGATCCACACCGAGGATTTCAGCGATCTGCTTTTGGCTCCAATCTTGCTGCTCGCGCAGTTGGCGGAGGGATTTATTCAGTTCCATACCATATGCACCTCTTTTAATTTCTTAATTAAAAGAATACATCATTTCGTTCTGGAAATCAATACTTCAAAATGAGATATGACAAGCTTATTACAAATACTAACGTAATAAGGTGACATATCTATGAAAACGTATTATGATCGAATTCGAGAGTTAAGAGAAGATGAAGATATTTCTCAGGAAAGGCTCGCCGAGTTGCTAAATCTAAGTCAAAATGCAATTTCTCAATATGAGTTGCACAAAAGACGTCCTGATCCCGAAACCATTATTGCTTTGGCAAAGTTCTTCAACGTGTCTACCGATTATCTTTTAGGCGTTACAAACATCAAAAATAAATTTCCGGAACGCTGATTTGATCATCCCAGCACATCGCGTTATGTGTTTTACAAAAATAGAAATGACAAAAGGCTGTATGGTGATACGTCCATCCGACGTGCAACCATGCAGCCTTTTTGTATATTTTCTTTTCTGTATTACGTTCCGTATAAAATTCCAGTCAGAAGCGCATTGGAAACCAGGAAGCCCTTCCGTGTAAAACGGAATCCATCCAACCTGCATTCGGTCAGGCCGGCGCGCTCGTATTTTCGCGCGGCGCGCTTCCAATTTTCTGGAAGCGGCCCGCCAAAGCGCGCAGCATATGCCTCTTCGCGCAGGCCCTGCGTCAACCGGAGCGCCAGCATGGCGAATTCCTCCGGCCCGCCCGCGGGCATCTCCGGGTCGGCATCCTCCACGGGAGGCCGTCCCTCCAGGAAAGCCCGCAGGTCGCGCGGTTCATAGAACCGCTTCCCGCCTACAAAGGAATGCGCCGCCGGACCAAGCCCCAGGTATTCCTCACAGTGCCAATATTTCAAATTGTGGTGGCTCTCAAAGCCTGGCCTTGCAAAATTGGAAATCTCATACTGCATCAGGCCGCGTCGTTCCAGCTCCCCGCACGCCGCCTCGTAAAGCGCGCAGGTCTCGTCCTCGTCCGGCAGCTGCAATTGCTCTTTCCTTTTATCATATGCCGTGCGCGGCTCTACCTTCAACAGATATGCGGATACATGCTCCACACCCAGCTCCGCGCAAAACGCCGCGGACCGCCGCACGCTCTCCACGGTCTGCCCCTGAATCGCGAGCATGAGATCAAGCGACAGATTTTCGATCCCCGCCGCGCGGGCGGCATGAACCG
>DBFXIC010000471.1:0-3059 GCA_048455095.1 Anaeromassilibacillus sp. | reverse complement strand
GTTTGTGATTCAGTGCATTCTGGCGCATAATCTGGAGATTGCCCCGGATGAAGTAGAGCGCTACCGCCGGGAGGCAGCTGATTTTCTGAGAACGAATAATCGTACGCTGCGGATGGAGGAAATTTTATAAATGCCAAAGATTATTTTGGTAGGCGGGTTCCTGAAAAGTCAGACCCACGCACTGAACAATCTCGCATATATGGATCGCCAGAGTTCCTTGTTTGACGAAAACGGGCAGGAAATCACTGTGAGAGAGGCACAGCAGGCCGTTCGGGATACGGAAAGCATAATATGGCGGCATTATGTCAGTTTCCGAAGAGAAGACGTGGAACGCCTGTCGGTTGACCGGGAATATATGAAAGCACTTGTCACCCTGAAAAAGGCAGCCCTGGCTAAAACTTACCATATTGCGCCGGAAAATCTCCGGGCCTTTTGCAGCTGGCACAACAAAGACCACCATCCGCACATGCATATGATTTTTTTCAGTACAAAGCGCCGGGAGGGATATCTCATCCCAACAAAGGGAAAGACGGCAAAAGAGGCAATGAACGCGGCGACAGAACGGATGAAGGCTGCGTATGCCAGGGAGGTATTTCGTGAGGAACTAACGCCGGTTTATGAACAGAAAACGCAGGTTCGAGACCAGCTTTCCGAGAATGTGGAGGAACAACTGCGAACCATCACAAAGGAACGTTACAAAGTAGACCCGGCATTGACAAAAGATTTGCGTGCGCTGGGAAAGGAAATCCGTGCGCTGGAGGGACGTAAATATTACATGTACCTCCCGCCCGAACTGAAGGAAAAAGTAGACGGTATGCTCCGGCGTTTGGTCGATAATGATCCAAATGCGGGAAAGCTGTTTGAAGAGTATCGAACAACACAACAAGAAATCGTCAAGACGTATGCGGAGAACCCAATCAGCGTGGCGAAAAAGATGAAGGAGTGGGAAAATGACTTTTTCCATCCGGCTCAGGGCGGGGATTCAAAGCGGCATAATATGATTATTTCATCAGCGATCAGTTTTGACAGAGAACAGGAATACCGCGAAAAATGCCAGGCTGCAATCACCCGATCATTGATTTATAACCTATGCCGCTCCATAAACCAGGATAACGAGCGAGGGAAAAAGGTACTGGCCCATACGTCAAAAACAACAAAAAAAATACAGCCGAAACGGATCACCGCGCGCAAAGCAGCGCGCATGGAGCCGATCCGGCCAGAATGAGGAGATGGATATTATGAATGATGGATTGAACAATACAGAACAAATGTATTCCCCCTGCATCGTGTGTTACCGTGTAAATGGTGTGACGATATTGCGCTCGGAGGAAACGGGTGAGCTGCGCGGGATTGAGGAGCCGCTGGAAACCGTCTGTCCATACTCTGTTGAAGAGTATGCTCTGACGAAAAGCCTTGATGCGGTGCTCAATAAAAGGGATAGAAAGCTGCTGGAAAAAACAATAAATTATGATCGCCGGCTCGGCCATCCAGAGGCGCATGTAATAATGTGCATCGAACATGGGAAAAACCTTGATGAAGTAATCATCGTACATGAAGCGAAGCCGGAAGCACCGGTGTTGTTGGACGCAAGAGATTTGGGACGGCTAACACCTGCAAATATTGCAGATATGAAAGTATCGGCAAATGGAAGAACCCTGAAAACTCCTTACGATGGACACTACCTGGGGCCGGAAGAAGAAAATTTTGTAATTGTGTAAGAGCATGGCTGCACCAAAGGCCATGCTCTTTGATTTTTAGGAGGATTTATCCATGGAGAAAAAAATATTGAAAAAGCGTCAGTCGGCATCGCAGGAAACAAAAGAGCTTTCAGAACAGGGTGCGGAAAAATCAAACAGCGGCCTGATTACTGCGGGAATGCTGTTGTATTCAAAAACCGAATTGAGCGAAGCGCGGGGCCGACTGTTTCTGGTTGAATCAGTGGATGCAGAAACAGGAGAGATTACAGCCTTGGGATTAACCACAAAGGCGGGTACAGATGATTCGCTGTGGGAGATTGCGAGAACAGAAGAAAACAAACTGTTCAAGCCATATCTGGCACAGCTGGAGGCACAGTACATCTTTTCCCATGACTGGCCGTTCGTTATACAACCGCAATGCGTTCAGAAATCACAGCTTGAAGAACTGCTGGAAGCGCGTGAACAATACAAAAAAGATAACAAGCTCCGGCGAATTATGATGAGGGAAGCTCCCCTGGAAGGCACAGACAAACTCCAACAGCAAATTAAAGAGATGTGCGATAATTTCAAGCGTGATCCGAAGCAGTACATGGAATACCTGCGCTTCGCGGGACAGTTTTATCAATACAGCATAAGAAACAGAATGCTTATTTACAGGCAAAATCCATATGCAACTTTTGTTGCGTCCCGCACGGCCTGGAATCAGAAGGAAGCGCATATCCTGCCAGATCAGCAGCTTAAAGGAATCAGTATCTTACGGCCCATTACAACAGAATTAATCAAGCGGGAAAATGACTGGGTGGCTGTGCGCATGGCAACCAATGAAGAACGGGAGAAGATTGCCAAAGGGGAGTTGAAAATTTATGAGAAAACATATTTTGCAATATCAAAAGTATACGATATTTCACAAACGGATTTTCCCAAAGACAGATATCCGGAGATATACAGCATGGGACAAAAAAGCATGGATCATGCAGAGGTATACGCCTGCGTCAAAGAACTGGCCCGGGCAAGCGGCATTCCGGTCAAGAAAGAGCAGCTTCCCAGCATCAGCCTGCACGGGTATTACAGCCCATCCGAGAATGCAATCACAATCAACAGCAATCTGGAGGATACGAAAGCTGCTGTTACCCTGTGCCACGAGTACGCACACGGCCTGCTGCACAGAACCAGCACTCAGTCCGAGGCCATTTGTGAATTTGAGGCACAAAGTCTGGCACTCATGCTGATGGCGAGGTACGGCCTGCCACAGGATGATTCTGAAATTGGATATATGAAAACATACCTGGAGCGGGCCAACAATGATAAGAACTTTTCGTTGGACACGTCGTTGGAACGTCTTCAAAAACAGTTGAAATTTGT
>DBFXIC010000470.1:0-2540 GCA_048455095.1 Anaeromassilibacillus sp. | reverse complement strand
GATACTAGGAGATGCGGGTGTTTCCATCTCCACTGCGGTCATGACGATTGCAGTGTTGATCTTCGGAGAGATTTCTCCGAAAAGTTTGGCAAAGGAACATCCGGAATCATTTGCACGGTTCAGTGCGCCGTTCCTTAAATTTTTGATGACCATTTTGACACCCATCAACTTCCTGTTTACCCAATGGAAGAAGCTATTAGGCCGTCTGTTCAAGAAGAAGTCCGATAATCGCATGACACAGGAGGAGCTTAAAATCATTGTGGACGAAGCACAGAACGAGGGTGGTATCGACGAGGAAAAGGGAGAACTGATTCGCTCTGCGATTGAATTTGATGATCTTACCGCTGACGACATTTTGACGCCGCGTGTGGATATTGTCGGCATCGATGAAGAATGCCCCTTTAAAGACATATCAGATATCTTTCTCAAAAATACGTATTCTCGTCTGCCGGTCTATTCGGACTCCATCGACAACATCATTGGTATGGTACATGAGAAGGACTATTTTAATGCCCTGCAAAATGGTGTCAGTGATATCAAGCAGGTGACGAAAAAGGTGCTGTATATCAGCCGCACTGTAAAGATTTCGGATTTATTGCGAACTTTGCAGAAGTCCAAGTCCCATATGGCCATTGTGGTGGATGAATTCGGCGGTACGGAAGGGCTTGTCACCATGGAGGACATCATTGAGGAACTGGTGGGCGACATTTGGGACGAGCACGACGTGGTGATCGACTATTTTAATCAGGTGGACGACCACACTTATCTCTTAAACTGTAGCGCAGACCTGCACGATCTGTTCGAGGAATTTGACCTGGGCGACCCGGATGAGTTCGAATCCGCCTCTGTGGGCGGCTGGGCAATGGAACTACTGGGGAAAATTCCGGCGGTAGGGGATACCTTCACATTTAAAGGGCTGCATCTTACCGTGACAAAAGCGACTTCCCACCATGCCACACAGCTGACGATGGTTTTACCAGAAGAGGAGTCAAAGGACGAATAAAATTTGGGACAATTAGCGCTTTTATCCTGCGCAAAATGTGCTATACTGATAGAGCGTTCTTTTGCAAACTTGTGTTCGGTTTCGCTTGGATAAGGAGTGAGAGTATGCAAGCGGTAAGCCTATCGGTCATTCTTCCTGTCAGGAATGTAGAACAGGAGATTTCGGGGATCTTGCGTTCCGTGGTCAATCAGACAAACGGCATTGAAACGGAGTTTGTTCTGGTGGATATGGGCTCTGAGGATGGAACCCCTTTGGAGTGTGTGCAACTGATTAAAGATGAAAAGCTGCACGGTTTTGTTGTACAAAACGGCGATTGTGGCGTGGCGGCCGCCCTGAATACCGGCGTTCAAAAGGCCAGCGGCACTTATGTTTCTTTCATTTTTGCCCGGAGGCTGTATGCGGACTTTTTAAGGGGATATCTGGATACGGCGGAGCGTACCGGTGCGGATTTTGTGTTCGGCAGCTTCAGTGAGGAGGAGGCGCGTCTAGCGGAGCGCCGTTCCCTTAGCAAAGCGGTTCAGCAGCAGCCTGGTGTTGCGTATATGAAGGATGTTATCCGGGGCAATTTGCAGATCGATATTTCCGCAGTTCTGCTAAGGCGTAGTTTCTTGCGTGAAAGAGGCCTATATTTTGCCGAGGAATGCCGTTTTGGATATGCACAGGCGTTTTTGTTCTTGTGCCTGTTAAATGCGCAAAATATTGTGCAGTCACCTACGCTGTTGAAACGCAACTCTGTGTTTGAGCTAAAACGTGGGAAGGTGAAACCCGTCGGCAAGGAGATCTTCCAGTCGGTGGAAGCGCTCCAGGAGATAGGGTTGCTTTTGCAGACCAGCTTTAAGCATGAGGCGGAATTGGAAGCGCTGTTTACGCAGGAGCTGCTTCCCAAGACGGTGATGAATGCCGTGGATGTCATGCTCCGAGAGGGCAATGGCTATAACGCCGTGCGGGGCGCGCTGCGGGTACTTGGCTATGATAAGCTACTTGCTGTCGGGAGACGAACAGGTAAATCGCTGAAACGGCGTGTGCATACCTGGAACCTCATTCCTTGGATGTACCAACCTCAATAGAAAAAGGCTGTGCAGAAAAATGATGGAATGCACAGCCTTTTCTTGACAGCATATACTATGCAATATATAATATAACTTAATGGGAGGTATCGCTTTGGACATACAACTTAAAAAGGGACTTTTGGAGGTCTGCGTCCTAGCGGTCATCGACCGTGAAGATTCGTATGGGTATCAAATCATCAAGGATGTATCTGCGTGTGTGGAGATATCCGAATCGACACTGTACCCAATTTTACGGCGCTTGGAGGCAGGCGGGTGTCTAATCACTTATTCGATGGAGCATAACGGGCGCCTGCGCAAGTATTACCGGACAACAGCACTGGGAAAGCGACGGCTCTATGAATTTTGTGAAGAGTGGAAAGAGCTGGAAAATATTCACAATTTTATTTTACAAGCGGGATGCGATGGATTGCAAAGGCGCGGTGCCGGGCTGATAGACAAGGAGGATACCAGACGATGAAAAAAGAAGC
>DBFXIC010000469.1:0-6778 GCA_048455095.1 Anaeromassilibacillus sp. | reverse complement strand
GTTACGGCGGATACGCTTCGGTATTACGAGCGTATCGGATTGATTCCCAGCATAAATCGTACACCTGGCGGTATCCGAAATTATACCGAGCAGGATTGTGGATGGGTGGAGTTTATCAAATGTATGCGGGGCGCCGGCGTGCAGGTGGAGGCCTTGATCGAGTATGTCGCTTTGTTCCAGCAGGGAGATTTGACCATTCAGGCGCGCAAACAAATTCTGATTGAACAAAGGGAAAAACTTCTTGCACATATGGCAGAGATGCAGGCGACTTTGGACCGCCTTGACCAAAAGATAGAACGATACGAACAGGCAGTGGTTCCAGCAGAACAGAAATTGCAAAAAAGCAACGGAAGCATGGCGGATACAGCATGAAAAGACACCCTTGGAACGGCCAGTATATGCGGCCGAATCCAAGGGCGCCTTCGTCATATCTTTTTGTGTGAGGGATTACGTCTGTTGATGATGCATGGACGCAATACGGCATTCTGGGCACACCTCGATATAGAGCGTCCCCTCGCTGCAATCGATCACGGTATCCCATTGAATCTGTGCCAGGTATTTCATCGGCCGTCCGCAGTCTGGACAGGCGGTATACTGCCAATCTTGCACCCAGTTGGCAAACCCTCCGATTGTGTTGACATCCTCACAGTTGGCCCCAAAGAAAGGTGGAACCGGCGTCTGGCCTAAAACAAAAGCATTGGAGGTCAATTCCTGCAGTCCAGTTTCGCCCACATAATTCTCAATATTGTCAACCATCAGTTTTGCAGAGAGTGGGGTGCTGCCGCCATCTGGAGAAAAGCAGGAGAAAGAGGCCTCGGTAAAACAGACGCAGCTTGGACAACAGGTAGCGGTAAAGATGCCATCTATTTCCAAAAACGAGAGCCTCGGGTCGTTACAATCCAATACAAGCATATCGACAAACTTCCCGCCGCAGTGGGGGCAGGAATCCCCCCGGGGACGCCCAATGACAGAGGCGTGATCTTTTTCTGGATCGCCTTTGACCATAGGAAAACAGGTGGGATAGATCAGTTCTCGCCGCTTTCCATCCTGATCAAAGGTCCAGCCACCACACTGCGCGTAGATGGACGGATTCACATATAAATTTTCACGCCAAGGGCAGGGACTTTTCTCCAGATATAAAAGCATTTCCAGTGAGCGATCATCTCCCTGCATAGCAAGGCAGCACAGCAGATTCCCCGCATCTTTTTCGGATGCTGTATGAAGAAGGGCATCGATCAGACCATCTCGAATTTTGGACGGCGCGTGGTAATAGAGCTCGTATGGATACCAGACGCCGGCCTGCAGAGCCGCATTTTGCAGCTCTGGTGGACAGATTCCTCGATAGGAAAATAATTTCCAAAAATCATCGAATTCCGGATTCTTGTAGCTGCTGATTTTTTCAACACATTTGATCAAATGCCGCACCATCTCTTCAACTTGCTCCGTTGTCATTGCAAGGACAGCGTTTCGTTCCTTCCTGGCACGGCATTTCCAACATATTCCTTGAAATCCCAGCGGCATCCCACAACAGTCGCATCGATGGTTTAACATGAAGCAGCAGCCTCTGGATAGCCGATTTTCAGTGTCATGCCATCCAAAACCGCGCTTTCGCTACGGGTGATCGGCAGCTTTTGTTCTTCTGTAAAGCCGATCGTCTCGCCATCGTTCAGGACTACATCCTCTGAAAGAACATAGTACACAATATCGAAGAGATAATCCCGCAGGTCGCCCGGCTTGGCGCTGGTATTCAAAACTTCCATCTCATCCTTGCCAAAAGCATCCAGGCCATAGGTGTAAGCGTTCATACCCGCCTCGGTGGCATACAAGCCAAAATAGACCCAGTTGTAAATTGGCAGTTCCTCTTCTCTGATTGCCTCTGCCGCGGCAAGATAATATTCCGGCTGGAATACTGTGCCACAGGCGTAGACCCCCAACACATTTTCCTGTTTGCAGCAGGCAGCAGTCGCCTTAACCCAAAGCTGTCCAGCGTCCAGCGCGCGCTCCTCGCCGCCAAGAATAGCGACAAGCAGGTGCGCCTGGTGCATCTTTGTGACCTCCACCGCCTCTGGCCAGAGATAGTTGGTGGCCGCATTGTGTTCCGCCTCACCGTCGGGCACCGGCGCAGGCATCAAACCGACCGCAACCGTCATTCCATCCACCTCAAACACAAGATTTCCGCGCGATTCGTCACAAGAATCGGTGGGGCAGGAAACACCCCAATCCGCCAACAAGTCAGCTCTAAATTTCTCAGCATCCCATGAGACACTGGACAGCAATACAAAAGACGCAAAAGGGCCTGTTTTACGTTGTTGATCCATGATTTTTCCTCCATTTAATAGTCCATAATTACTGGTACGCGATGTTCTACGGCAAACCGCGCCGCCTGCCAGAGCAGGGAGAACGCAAATTTTGCCAAGGATTCCGTATGGTATTCGGTATGCTCCTGGATGGAGGACAATTGCCCGTTTCCCATCTGGCCGTCCACGGGGTATCCCTCCGAATTCGACCAATGGAGGATCGTCTCTTCGCCTGCGTTCCATCCGAGGGAGTTGATCTTTTCCAATTCAGCCAGCAGGGTATCCACTGTGCCAAGCATACGCTCGTTCCCCAATGGATCGAGACACTGGAAAGAAAAACATCCTTCCAGAGGAAGCCACCATTCTGCGCCGGAAAATAACGACCAATTGACCTCATTATCTTCCAAAGCCTGCTTCACAATGGGATGTTCATAAAAGTTCCAGTGCTTCACGACGGTGGGCGGAAGCGGTTTATCGTAAATACGGCATGCCCCATAAAGCAACAGCGCGCCAAAGGCATCCCAGTCCGGTTTATCGGTATAATAGGGCTTTTCATTGTTTTCCGTCCAGGGAGAACAGAGGCATCCGGCATCGGTCAGAAGCTGTATGATAGCGTCTTGCCAATTTTGCATGTCTGTTTGTACCTGTGCAGGGGAGGGCTTTTCTTCTTCGATCATTTCTCCATCTGGAGTAATTTTCGAGAAAGAATAGCCGTTTTCCTCTGCCCACTGCTGCACCGCGGTTTTCCAGTTCTGTGCGTAATAGCGGGTCAGGGTGCCTGCATAAATATCTAAACCCATATGTACTCCTTTCCGATCAGCTTGTTTTTTACAAGCATACCATAGTACAAGAAAAAAGTCACTGAATGATCGAAAATCTGGCTGCCTTTTATCAAGGATCAAGAACGCATCCACAATTTTCCTGTTTTTAATTTATAACAGAAGAAGGAAATTCGATTTTAAATATCTCTTTTTATCTTTTTCTAAAGCGCAGAAGGTGTGTTTTCCTTTACAAATTGAGGAAAATCCGGTATAATTATTTAGTTAAACAGCATGTATTCTGCTATATTGCAGACGTGTGCTGAATTCAATGTTTTTAAGGATGGTAATATGCTGCAATTTGATGAGTTAAGGCTGGAATTGGAGGGGCTGCGCCCGGATATCGACGATTTGGCGGAAGCGCTGGGGCTGGAACGCATGCGCAATGAAATTGCGGAGCTGGATACCAAGGCCTCCATGCCTGGTTTCTGGGATGACGCGCAGAACTCTCAGAAAATTTTACAGCGGTCCAGCGCGCTGAAGAATAAGATTGCGGCGTATGAAAAGCTGGTCGCCGCCTATGACGACGCAATGGCGTTGATTGAGCTGGGAAACGAGGAGGGGGACGAGTCCCTCTTGCCCGAGGCGCAGGAAGAACTGGATAAGATCCGTGAGGATTTGGAGACGCAGCGTCTGTCCACGCTTTTAAACGGCGAATACGATGGAAAAAATGCGATTCTGACCTTCCATGCGGGCGCGGGCGGCACTGAAGCCCAGGACTGGGCAGAGATGCTCTACCGCATGTACTGCCGTTGGGGCGAACGCCACAACTACAAAGTAAGCACCTTGGATTATCTGGACGGCGAAGAGGCCGGGCTTAAGAGTGCCAGCGTTCTGATTGAGGGCGAAAATGCCTACGGCTTTTTAAAGAGCGAAGGCGGCGTGCACCGTCTGGTCCGTGTTTCCCCGTTCGACGCATCGGGCCGTCGACATACGTCGTTTTCTTCTCTAGAGGTCATGCCGGAGATTGACGACACCATTGAGATCGAAATTGACCCTGCGGATATCAAAATGGACGTGTACCGTGCAAGCGGCGCGGGCGGCCAGAAGGTCAACAAGACCTCTTCTGCGGTGCGTTTGACGCACATTCCAACTGGCATTGTGGTTTCCTGCCAGGTGGAACGCAGCCAGTACCAGAATCGCGACGTCGCCATGCGTATGCTGAAATCTAAGCTGTTGGAAATTAAAGAGCGTGAGAATCTCGAACGCATTGAGGATATCAAGGGTGTACAAAAAGAAATTGCATGGGGCTCTCAAATTCGTTCCTATGTCTTTATGCCATATACGCTTGTAAAAGATCACCGCACCGGCTTTGAATCCGGCAACATCAACGCGGTGATGGACGGCGATTTGGACGGATTTATCAACGCCTATTTAAAGGCGCAGAGCCTTGGCACACTGGGCGACTACGGCGACGCATAAAAAATTTCCCTGGAAAAGCAAAGCACGGCAAGCGCGACGGACATGAGTCCTCCGCATGCCGTGCTTTTTATTGAATAAATCTTATCCGTTTGCATCCGAGGCACGGCGCATCCGTTTTTGCAGGCGCACATCGCGCCCACAGAAGGGAAGGCGCACATAGCCGCCCAGGATACGGGAAGCAAACCGTTCTGTATAACGTTCCTCAATTTCCTTCATGGTTAAATTAGTGCTGATAATCGTAGGACGCTGCGCCATCTGCCGCGTGTTGACAATATTGTAAATTTCCGAAACGGCAAATGCAGTGCGAAATTCTGTGCCGAGGTCGTCTAGGATCAGCAGGTCGCAATCCAGCAGCAGAGGGCCGGTGGAGGTCTCCTCCTCACGTCCAAAATGTTCGCGTTCCAATTTGGAGATGATATTGTTTACAGAGCCGTACACTACGCCGTATTCTTTCTCGATTGCTGCATTTGCGATGGCGAGGGAGAGGTGTGTCTTGCCAAGGCCGGTGCCACCCATCATGATGAGGCTGGAACTGCGCATGGAAAAATTTTTCGCATAGGTCATACAGATATCCAATACCCGGGTCATAGCGCCGCGTTCCGAACGACCGGAGGCGTCCGGCTGATCGGAGTAATAATTGAGATTGAAGGTCTCAAACGTGGAAAGGGAAAGCGGTGTAAGGGCGTTCAAGTTTTTATAGGCTTCGGTTCGCAGACGCTTTTTCAGGCAACCACACATACGGCCGTCCACATAACCGGTATCAGAGCAGTTTGGACAGGCGTAATGCGGCTCCAGATAATCTCTTGGCAAGCCCGCACGCTGCAGCAGACTGTCCAGTTCGCCCTGTAGGGACTGGTTATGCTCTTTAAGGCGGCTTAGCCGTTCTTTGGCATCGGCTCCACGCAGTACCGCCCTAGCGGCGGAAATAGCAGTGGAGGCCAACTCCCGCTCGATCTCTTCCGCACGCGGAAAGGCACTGTAAAGCTCCGTGCGGTGCGTTTGCGCAAGTTGCTCCGCGTTCGCTCGCTCTTCGGCCAGTGCGGCAATAGCGGCCTGGTAGACCTCTTTACTGTATCCCACCGATATCACTCCCCATTAAAATGATCAAATGCGCCGGAACGCTCGTATTCATCGATATTGTAAGTGCTCTTCGCAGCGATCTCCTGCTTGCGTGCGGCAACTTTGCGCGTCTTTTCTTCCTGGGCTTGTTGCAGCGTTGTAATGCCCTGTTCGTGCCAACGGGTCAGAATACCGTTCATGTAACTCAGGCTCAACTGGCCTTTGGTGTCCACGCAGCGCTCATAGGCTTCCCGTATAAGCACAGGGGAAAACTGCCAATCGTTGACCCATACGGCAGCGAGACTTTCCTCTTTGGACGTGGGGGAGCGGTGTGCGATGCCAAGCGTCTGCTCCACCACATGCCATGCTTTTGCATTTTCTGCGATGCGGCGCAGTTTATCCTCCGCCTTCTGATGGCTGAAGATCTCTTCCTCAGCCCAGTCCATACCGACCTTTTCGATATATCGTGTGCTGGTTTTTCCCGCACTGGCAGCGTATTGCAGCAACATCAAAATCACATCCACTGGAAGGCCAAAGTCATCATGCAGCATCAACAGCGTAGCGGAACAGCCGTTACTGAGCAGACGGCCCAAAATACACTGTGCTTCCTGCATAAGATAGGCAATTTCCTGCGATTCTGCCATACGCTTTGCAACAAAAGCGTTGTCCGGTTTCTGGGGACGGGTCAGAACCGGAGCGGGTTTTATTTTGACTGGCGGAGCTGCGGGCTCCTTTTCCACAGTGCCAGTGGAAGGGACAGAAACAGATGTCTGGGCAGGCTTTAGTTCCATCCCACTTGCCGCCAACAATCCAGCGTCCTGTTGCCAAAAGAGCAGCGACTCTTCCACAGCGTCTTCCTTTATCCCAAGTGCCTCCACAATTTCTCTTGTCTCAAAGCCGTGATCTGCATTGCGTAAAAGCCATAGCAAGACTTTTAGTTGATTGGGGCTGGCAATCTTCAGATATTTATCCACAACGGCGCAGGGCACAGCAAACACCGCGTTCCAAGCGCCCAGATTTAATATATACAAATTTGTCCCTCCGTTTTGTTCATAAAGCCAAAGACTATTTTAACCGAACAGCGATTGTAAAACTGAATGAGGTTATTATAACACGTACACAAGTTAAGCAATAAAGTGGCCAAACCGGTCTATAAGCAGTCCTGCTTCACCAGAGATATTG
>DBFXIC010000468.1:0-7361 GCA_048455095.1 Anaeromassilibacillus sp. | reverse complement strand
GCCACCATCTCGTTGCCTTCCAGGCCATAGGCGGTGGTGTAGGTGGTCAGTTCCTCGCCGTTCACGGTGAAGGTGGAGCAGTCGAACACATGCAGGGTGCCGTCCTTGAGCGCGGCTTCCACCTCGGCCACCTTCTCGGCGGTGCCGGGGGCCACGGCGGCCTCGTTGAGCTCGGTGATGTGCACCGCGCCGTCGGAATAACCATGGCACCAGTCCTTGGGAATCTCGGTGCCGTCGATCACGCACTGGATGGCGTAGGTCACATAGGCGCCCCAGTTGCAGGCCGCGGAGGTCAGCGCATGGGTGGGAGCGGTGGGGATCATGGAGATGTTGTAACCCACGATGGGCACGCCGGCAGCCTCACAGGCGGTGGCGGGGCCCACGGTATCGGAATGCTGGGAAATGAGCACGCAGCCGTCAGCGATCAGGGCCTCGGCGGTCTCCTTCTCCAGCGCCATGTCGGACCAGCTGTTGGTGTAGCGCACCTCCATGGTCGCGGAGGGGCACACGCTGCGGGCGCCCAGGAAGAAGCTGGTGTAGCCGGAGATCACCTCAGCGAAGGGGAAGGCGCCCACATAGCCGATCTTGGCGGTTTCGGCGGTGATGGTGCCATCTTCGATCATCTGGTTGAGCTTCATGCCGGCCACCACGCCGCTGACATAGCGGGCCTCATAGATGGCGGTGAAGTAGTTGTGGACATTGGTCAGCTCGCTGGCGCTGGCGGCGGTGCCGGTCGCGTGGCAGAACTGGATGTCGGGATATTCGGCAGCGGCCTGGAACACATAGCTCTCCTGGCCAAAGCTGGTGGCAAAGATGATGTCGCAGCCGTTTTCGGCCAGGTCAACCGCAGCCTCGTAAGCGGCTTCGGTTTCGGGGATGTTGTACTTGATCATCACCTGGTCGTCGCTGATGCCCAGGGCTTCCTGAGCGGCCTTGAGGCCATTGATGTGGTTGGCGGAATAGCCTTCGTTTTCGTCACCGATGCAGATGTAGCCAACCTTGATCTCCTCCGCGGGGACCGCGGCGCTCGCGGCGGTCACGCCCAGAACCAGGCACAGCGCCAGCAGCATGCTTACGAGCTTCTTCATTGCGTTCCATCCTCCTGTAATCGACATAAAAAACCAAAGGGACCTGCTTATCATACACCAGGTTAGGCGCTTTGTAAAGAAAAAAGACGAACATTTTTCGATAAGTTTTTTTGTGCGTTCGGGAATAAGGGCTCTCCTGTGCTTTTTATATGCTTTTCAAGTCCACCGTCGCGCAAGGCAAAAAAAATTTACCGGCATGTATTGCATTTTTATTCTCTCTCTGCTATAATAACTAGGCTGGTTTGAGAGAGCGCTTCGCTCTGTCAACGAAGCATGTGGGCTCGTAGCTCAGCTGGATAGAGTGTTTGACTACGAATCAAAAGGTCGTGGGTTCGAATCCCGCCGGGCTCACCAAACCAATATAATCCGAACTTGTTTCCGGTAGGAGATGGGTTCGGATTATTGGTTTTTTTCGATCCGTATGAAAGTACCTACTTTCGCAACGGGGTAAGGCGCAAGCCTGTCTCCAAGCCGAGGGGCCTTCGGAAGAAGCAATAATTCCATAGACGCAAAAAAAGGCGGACGCAGCCGTTTTCACGGTGCGCCCGCCCTTTCTTTCGTCCTTACTCTGCCTTGACCTCCTGCTTTTCCAGTTCCCTTTGCTTCTTCCATTCAGCAAATTCCCTCTGGCCTTCCTCGCTTTCATAGAAAGCAAGAACATCCGGCAGGATGCAGCGTGCTATCGCCTCGATCTGGTGCTGGGGAATATCGGTGTTGTTCGTGAGCTTTTTTCTTCCGCCCAAATGTACCTCCTTTCTTGAGAAAATGGCTATCGCTGGGGAGCTTTGGCAGACTGCTCCCTCTGCCGCTCTTGAAACGCCTGTCTGATCTCCTGAGGAATGCTTTCCACAAATTGTCGGAGCCGCTCGTTTTCCTTTTTCAGCTCCAATGTTTCCACCTGCTTTTGGATGCTCTTTTCGTCATTGACCTTTTGTTTCAGGCCCATGTTCTCCTGCGTCAAGTAGTCGATGGTGGCTTGATACTTCTTCATCTGTCCCAGATGCCTTTCCAGCCGGGCGAAATACGGTCCTACCATTTCCAGTGCCTCGTCCCGCTTTTTCCCTGCATTTAGTCCACCAATTTCGCTTATCGCCTTTTCAATGGTCCGCTGCCGGCGGGTGAGGTCCACAGACTGCTTGAACAGCCATGTGGGAATGTGCCTGCGTTTTGTCACCAGCGCACTCTCGCCCCGTTTGAGGACTGGAAAAACCTTTTTCATATGCGCGTGAAACTCATCCTGCCATTGGGACAACTGCGCCCGGTTACCCAGAACCTCCTTGGCCGATAGCCGGCCGTCCTTCGTGATCGGAGTAAAGCACAGGTGAAGGTGCGGGGTTTTCTCATCCATATGTACCACGGCAGAAAAGATGTTACCCCCTCCCACTTTCTTCTCCATGAAGGCCACCGCTTCGGTGAAATAGGCTTGTATCTCCTGCTTGCTTCTGCCTGTAAAAAACTCCGGACTGGCGGTGATGAGTGTGTCCACAAACATGGTGCTGTCCTTTCGGAGGCGGCACCCCGCCGTCTTGATGCGAATGTCGATTTCCTTTCGGTACTTCTGTGCGGGCTGGATGATGTGGAAATTGTCCTTGCTTTTGCTGATGTCAATGTCCGGGTTGCTGGCGTACCTCTCCTTTGTGCGCTCGTGATGGGCTTCCAAGGCTCCTGCCGGCCCTGCCTTGTGCTTGGCAAAGCGAAGGATTGCGTGCTGTGCTTTATGCGTCATCAAACTCCTTTCCTCCATCCATCCAAATTCCCTGATGACCAGTTCATATTGGGATTGGATAGATGGATAATAAATGGTTCTTTTTGATTTTTGTATTTCTAACTACTGTCCGGTTTCCGTACTTCTCAAGGGAGATTTCCGTACTTCACGGGTATGGTTTTCAGCCCTCCGGCGTACCATGGTCGGATTTCTTGAAGTCGGCATCTGGAACTGCTTCATGCCATTTTGGGTAAATCCGATTGGGCTTTCCACATCCCTGCTTGCGGATCTCCAGCAGCCCGGCGTATTGGAGTTCCCGCAGGGTATCCACCGCTTTTTGCCGTCCGCAGTGAAGTAAGGTCGTTACCTCATTGATGGGATAGTAGAGATAAACTCGGTCGTATTCGTCTGCCCAACCGTTTTTGCGGGAAAGGCCGGCACGGCGCAAAACCATGGCATAGAGGATTTTCGCCTCGTTGCCAAGCAAACGGTAGCCGGGCAATTCAAACAGGAAGTTGGGAAGCTGTGTAAAGCTGATGGTTCTGGGTTTCTGGTGCAGGTAAATGTACTTTGTCATAATGCCTCCTTGTAGAAAAGTCGAAGCCGTTTTTCGGGGTGGGACGTATCAACGTATGGGGTAAGAAGTTTGCAAGTCCGAAAGCCTTGATTTTTATGCCTTTTCGTAAGCCGACTTTTCTACGTTTGCCCTCCGCCTCCGGGCATAGGCAGCCTTCTGTCTCCGCCGCATCGCCGTCCGGCAGCCGAGGCAGTATTTCGCATTGTTGGAAGTCGAAGAAAAGGTCCTGCCGCACACACGGCAGCGTTTTGCCGTCTCCCGCCGGAACAGCTTCGCCTCCAGCCCCCTCGCCGTCTCATCTTTCAGCACCACCTGGCGAAAGAACGCACAGATGACAGAAAACGAAGTGATCTGAGGACAGACCACTTCCTCGCCATCATCCAGGTAGAGACAGTTGCCGTTATCGTAGAAGCTACAATGCGCTCTGATCAGCCGCACTGCCTCCCGGCGCTGTTTTGCATCCATGCGATACAGCGAACCGTTTCCTTCCCGCTCCATGGGCGGTAAGTCTTTCAACTGAAGCATACAGCCTCCTTTCTGAATTTGGATACAGAAAAGCCACGCCCGCCATTTTCCGGCTTGCGTGGCTTTACTGCCCTTCCTCGTTTTCGTATCGAACGAACCGTTTCTTGATTGCCTCCATGCGCTTGATCACAGCGCTATGGGTTTTGTAGCCCAGCTTATCCGCTATCTCCTGATAGCCATATCCCTCTCCCCGCAGTTCCAGAATCGTTCTGTCCCTTTCAGGCAGAGCGGCCTTGAAACGGTTGCAGAAGTCTTTCTCCGCCGCCTGTTCCGCAACGTCTCCCTCCGGGGCGGGTAGCGAATGGATCTTGCTGTCCTTGTCCTCCATGCATGCTTCCAGCGAAACGGTCCGCACCCGTTTTGACCGGGTGTGATACCACTTGCGCAGGAAGTCCTTGCGGACATGGGTATCCCATTTCTCGAAATCTTCGTCGCAGGGCATTTCCCGCACCGCTTCCAGGATTGGCCCCCAACCCTGCTCCCCGATGGTTTGTTCCACCACCTGCTTCATCATCGCCTGTACGTCGTCCGCCTCAAAGAAGGGGATTTCGAAGTTCGGTGGCAGGCGGAACAGCTTTTGCACACCCCAGCCCCACACGCGCTCCACTCCTTTGGCCCACAGGGGGAGGGCGTAGGATAAACGCCATGCCGGGGAATTGGCTGTATAGTGTTCTTTCCATCCACCGAAGCCCAAGAGAGGGAAGACCATCGAGGCTACAGCATCCATGATTTCGCTTGGAAACTGCTGGCTCAAGAGAATTCTGCGCCATTCGGGAGAGGCGTTCAGGGCGCCCAAACTGCGGGGCAGCCTGCGAAGCGTGGGATATCGGGAGAGTACATCGCAGGGCAGCAGGTATGCAAGGGGTAAGTAGCGGACGGGGCTATCATACGGGAATTGGTATGTGATGGGAATGAAAGAAAACCTCCTTTCCAAAGTGAGATTGTGTGATGGCCTCTAAAAATTAACGGCATAAGTATATACTTTTTGTTCCAAACCTAATAATTCTTTTGTGGAAATCTAATTTCCTATCACCGATAGCGAGAACACAGGAAAAAATTGATACGCAACAACAATGCTTAGAAACCTTCAAAAACATTCTTGCTAAAGCAGCCAAATATCCGTGGTTGTCATTTTGACGGTGGCGGTTTATAATAAAAAATGGCATTTGCGTATACTATAACTTTTCTTCAAATGAAGCTTCCCTCCGGGTCGTCGCATTTGGAATGGTTCTGATAGAATAAGGAATCTATTTGGAATGGAGGCCACAGGATGGGCACCATACTACAAAAGAAGCAGATGAGTGAAGAAGATATTAAGCTGCAATATATTACGCCCTCCATTCTTTCCAAGTGGAGTCGGGAGAAGATCACCATGGAAACCCGCATCACGGATGGAAAGGTCAATCTGAAGGGCAATTTTGTGTTCCGCGAAAAGCCCAAACGGGCGGATTATATTCTGTATCTCAATGAGAATAACCCAATCGCCGTTGTCGAGGCAAAGGATAATCATCACGCCGTTTCCCATGGCTTGCAGCAGGCCATGACCTATGCACAAATGCTGGACGTGCCGTTTGCATACAGCTCCAATGGAGACGGTTTTGTGGAGCATGATTTTCTTACCGGACAAGAACGAGAATTTGGCCTTCACGACTTCCCTACCGAACAGGAGCTGATCGCCCGGTATAAACGGGAATCCAACCTGACGCCTTCTCAGGAAGCGATGCTGGAACAACCATACTATGCCAGCCAGAGCACCTATCCGCCCCGTTACTATCAACGCAATGCCATCAATCGCACAGTGGACGCCATTGTAAGGGGACAGCAGCGGATTCTTTTGGTGATGGCTACCGGCACGGGCAAAACATATACCGCTTTTCAGATCGTGTACCGCCTGCTGGAAAGCGGCATGAAGCGAAAAATTCTCTACCTGGCCGACCGAAACATTCTGGTGGATCAGTCGATTCGGCAGGATTTTGCCCCGCTGGAAAAGGTCATCCACAAGATCAATGTGGCGAAGGACAACAGGAATACCATCACCTCCCACGAGGTGTATTTCTCCCTGTATCAGCAATTGGTGGGTGACGATGATCGGGAGCATTTCAGCGAGCTGTTTTTGCCGGACTTCTTCGACCTCATCATTGTAGACGAGTGCCACAGAGGTTCCGCCAAGGAGGAAAGCCGCTGGCGCAGGATTCTGGAATACTTCAATTCCGCTACCCAGATCGGCATGACCGCAACGCCCAAAGAAACCAAATATATCTCCAATCTCAGCTATTTTGGCGAGCCGGTTTATTCATACAGCCTGAAAGAAGGCATTGAGGATGGCTTCCTTGCCCCGTTCAAGGTCATCAATGTCACAACGAACATTGGGGAGGGATGGCGGCCGAGCAAAGGGCAGAAGGACATCAATGGCGTGGAAATTCCCGACCGCATCTACACTAACAGCGATTATGACTATAACATCATTATTGAGGATCGCATCCAGCAGGTGGCGGAGGAAATCACCCGATATCTGAAAAGCACCGACCGCATGGCAAAGACCATTGTATTTTGTGCCACGGAGGACGCCGCCCTGCGGATGCGCGATGCGCTGGCAAAGCTCAATGCGGATATGATGAAAATCAATCCTGACTATGTGGTGCGAATCACCGGCGGAGATGACTATGGCAAAGCCAAGCTGAAATACTTTATCTCCGTTTCCTCTCCCTACCCTGTGATCGCTACCACCTCCAAGCTGCTATCTACCGGCGCGGATTGCAAAATGACCAAGCTGATCGTACTGGACGAGATGATCGGCTCCATGACCGAGTTCAAACAGATCATTGGCCGCGGCACCCGTCTGCGGGAAAATGAAGGAAAGACACATTTTGTCGTAATGGACTTTCGCAACGTGACCCGCCTGTTTGCCGATCCCGAATGGGATGGTCCCCTCCAAATCAACGAAGGCTTCGCGCCAGGCGAAAAGCCTGCCGACGGCACTCAAGCCCTGCCGAATGAAGATGAAGCAGGCGCAACCGCTGACCCCCCGACCCCCAAACATAAGCCTATTGTGGATAAAAACGGCTGCAACGTGCAGATCATTCACAAGACGGTATCGATCTATGATGCAAACGGCAAGCTGCTGCGGCAGGAGAGCATCGTGGACTACACGAAAGAAAATATCCGTGGCGAATATGCTTCGCTGGATAACTTCATTCGTCAGTGGTCGGCCCAGGAGAAAAAAGAACAGATTCGGGACCTGCTCCGCGAACGAGGCATTGATCTGGAACTGCTCAAGGCGGATCAGAAGATGAGCGATGTGGACGACTTCGACTTCATCTGCCATGTGGCCTTTGACAAAAAGCCGCTGACCCGCAGGGAACGCGCCAGCAACGTCAAAAAGCGCGACTTCTTTGGCAAATATAGCGGTGTGGCCCGCGAGGTGCTGGAAGCCCTGCTGGACAAGTACATGAACACGGGCATCTAC
>DBFXIC010000467.1:0-3330 GCA_048455095.1 Anaeromassilibacillus sp. | reverse complement strand
GTTCTGGTTCAGCGCCCCCTTGAACCAAAATGAAAACAAGGAGGTGCCAACAGAATTGGGTCAAATTTCTATCCCCGTAATGATCATCATCGTGCTGGTTTGCGCAGTGATTAGCGCTATCATCGCCTTTTTTGCAGGCGTTGCGCACCGTAAGAAGACCGCAGAATTTGCCATCCGTTCCGCAGAAGAAGAGGCCAAGCGCATTGTAAGCGAGGCAATGAAAACTGCGGAGGCAAAGAAAAAGGAAGCCGTTCTGGAAGGCAAGGACGAAATTCACAGGCAGCGTACGGAGGCTGAAAAAGAGCTAAACGAACGCCGCAAGGAGGTCCAGCGCCAGGAACGCCGCATCCAGCAAAAGGAAGAAACCCTCGACAAGAAGATCGAAAGTCTGGAAGCAAAGGACGAGATCCTCAACAACAAAAACAAGCAGGCCGACGAGCGGTTGGCAGAGGCCGAGGCTGTGAAGAAGAGCCAGTTTGAAATGCTGGAGCGCATTTCCGGCTTCACCGTCGAACAGGCCAAGGATTACTTGATGAAGAACCTGGAAGACGAACTCACGCACGAGAAAGCCGTCAAGCTTATGGAGTTTGAACAGCAGGCGCGTGAAGAGGCAGAGAGCTCTGCCCGCGAGATCATCTCCATGGCCATTCAGCGCTGTGCCGCGGACCATGTGGCGGAGGCCACCATCTCTGTTGTGCCGCTGCCCAACGATGAAATGAAGGGCCGCATCATCGGCCGCGAGGGCCGCAATATCCGCGCCATTGAAACCATGACAGGCGTCGATCTGATCATCGACGACACGCCGGAGGCCATCACCCTTTCGAGCTTTGAGCCCGTCCGCCGCGAGGTGGCGCGCATCGCGCTCGAGAAGTTGATCTCCGACGGCAGAATCCATCCGGCGCGCATCGAAGAAATGATCGAGAAAGCCCGCCGCGAGGTGGACGCCACCATCAAGCAGGAGGGCGAACGCGCGGTCATCGAAGCCGGCGTCAACGGCATCCATCCGGAGCTGGTAAAGCTTTTGGGCCGCCTGCGTTACCGCACCAGCTATGGTCAAAATGTTTTGAATCACTCTTTGGAGGTCGCCTATCTCTCCGGCGTCATCGCTTCGGAGCTGGGCCTCGACCCGACGGTCGCACGCCGTGCCGGCCTTTTGCACGACATCGGCAAGGCGCTTGACCACGAGATCGAGGGCTCCCATGTCGATATCGGCGTCGATGTGGCACGCAAGTATAAGGAGAGCGAGACAGTCATCCACGCCATCCAGGCACACCACGGCGATGTGGAGGCCAAAACGGTCATCGCATGCATCGTGCAGGCTGCGGATGCCATCTCTGCCGCAAGGCCGGGTGCGCGCCGCGAAAATCTGGAGAACTACATCAAACGTCTGGAAAAGTTGGAAGAGGTTGCTTCCTCATTCGAAGGTGTGGAACGCTGCTATGCCATTCAGGCCGGCCGCGAAATCCGCATTATGGTTAAGCCGGACGTGATCACCGACGACAAAATGATCCTGCTGGCGCGGGACATTTGCAAAAAGATTGAGAGCGATCTCGAATATCCCGGCCAGATTAAGGTCAATATTATTCGCGAGAGCCGCGCGATCGAATACGCAAAATAAATCCAGGGCGGGCAGCAATGCCCGCTCTTTTCATACCGGGATAAAGGAGGATGACGGCAATGCCGCGCTACAAAATGATCGTCCACGGCCGTGTCCAGGGCGTGGGGTTTCGTTGGACCGCCTTACAGGCGGCGCACAAACACGGCTTGACCGGCTGGGTCCGCAACCGTGCCGACGGAGCGGTGGAGCTGGAAGTACAGGGGCCCGCTGATGCTGTTTCCGTGTTCTCCGCCGGGCTTCGGAATGGAAACGGGTATCACTTTATCGATCACATTGAGATGCGGGAGATCCCAGAGGTTCCGAACGATCCCCCATTTCGCGTGCGGTATTGACGTTTGCACGCTTTACCATTCTTAAAACAGCGTTGGGAGGCTTTCATACATGAATATTCTCGCTATTGGCGACGTTGTGGGCAGCGTGGGGTGCAAATTCCTGCGGGCGCACCTGCCCCAGTTAAAAAAGATCAAGGGGGTCGACCTCGTCATTGCAAACGGGGAAAACTCCGCAGATGGGAACGGCATCACGCCTGTATCGGCCCGCTATCTCTTCGACAGCGGCGTGGACGTCATCACCGCAGGGAACCACACGTTTCGCCGGAAAGAATCCTATGAGCTCTTCGACGACTGTGAGACGCTTCTGCGCCCTGCAAATTTCCCAGCCAGCGCGCCCGGCCGCGGATTCTGCGTGGTGGATATGGGCCGCATCCAGGTGGGAGTTATCAACTTGATGGGCGTGGTCTATATGGAGAGCATGGACTCCCCATTCGACGTGGCGGACCGCATCCTAGCACAGGGCGTTCCCAAAATCACGCTGGTTGATTTCCACGCGGAGGCCACCGGCGAAAAGGGTTCCCTCGCCTATTATCTGGACGGGCGCGTCTCCGCAATCTTCGGCACCCACACCCATGTACAGACCGCGGACGAATGTATCTTGGAGGGCGGAACCGGTTATATCTCCGATCTCGGTATGACCGGCCCCAAGCGTTCTGTGCTCGGCGTCAAACCGGAGCTTGTGATCCAAAAGATGCGCACAAAAATGCCAGTGCGATTCGATCTTGCAGACGGTCCCTGTGTGATGGGATGCGTGCTTTTTTCCATCGACGAAAAGAGCGGAAAGACTACCTCCATAGAGCGCCTTTTGATTGAATAAAAGTTAAAAAAATGTCAAAAATAATTCCTAGTTATTCCCTTCTTGTTCTTGAAAATTTGTATAGAATGTTTTATGATAAGGGTGGAAGTTCGGCAAATGTTTTATACATTTCCCATACAAGGGACGTTGGAGGGATGGCTTTATGGAACCTTTAAAAGTATCATCAAAGTCCGCACCGAACGCAGTGGCCGGCGCGATCGCCGGAGTCATCCGTGAATCTGGAAGCGCGGAATTGCAAGCCGTAGGTGCCGGCGCTGCAAACCAGGCCATCAAAGCAGTGGCCATTGCGCGCGGTTATCTTGCCCCTGCCGGGATTGACCTTGTCTGTATCCCGGCATTTGCCAGCGTTGTGATCGATGGCGAGGAACGAACGGCTATCCGCTTGATTGTGGAACAAAGATGAGGGAAAAGGGTTCCCGCACAGGAGAGGGCGTCAAAAGGAACATTTTGACACGTCTGCCCGCGCGGGAACTCTTTTTGCGGATCCGGCCGATTCTTTCGCCTATCTTCGCCGTTTTATGGCAATAATATTGATTGAATCCATCATGGGAATATGTTATAAT
>DBFXIC010000466.1:0-2722 GCA_048455095.1 Anaeromassilibacillus sp. | reverse complement strand
TATTAGCCATCATACAAGAAAAACCACGCTGAGAACCAACACCAGAAACACAAATCACGGCATTATAGCTGTCATTCTCTGGAAAAATTGACAGCATTTTATAGACCATCTCATTGAGGGATGGATGGAAATAACAGTTTGTTTTATTAAATGGACGGTAAAGTGCGGTACAGATAGCATCGTTATGGAATGTTTTCTCGCGCTCTTTTTCCAGATCACTCTGAAAAGCCCGCGTCATACTGATGTCCCTTCCGGAGATGCCCGGTAAGAGACGTTTTTCTTTTTTTGACTGCACAAGACTATTGTAAAAAGTGATAGTGTGTTTGATATTTTCGGTCAGTTTTATCTTTGAAGCATTGTAGCACCATGCGTCACGTGCCGTTGCAAGTCCTCTTGAATAGAACGGCACAAAAAAGGTCTGTTTGTTCTCCTTGTTGTCCTTATCGCCAAGGGGAATAAAGCTGCTGAAAACGTCATTGCGCTGATTGAGCCAATCCCCATGCTCGTTAGGATGGAGCTGCTGCCAGTTCATAGCAGGATTGAGGGCACTACGCTTTTTGACGATGATGGAAAGTTTTTCTTCACGGCTCAAATAATCGCCTATATCATGATAATTGATAAAAGCCTTGCCCTTATGGGCGGGATTTTTCACCAAAATGGTAATCGCTATGGGCGTACGGCTGCCGGAGCCAAAAATTTTTCCGCCCTCGCGACGTGACGTTTCCCCACTGGTTCGTTGATTCCCCCTCAGATTGAAAACATAGATTGCGCTGAACTCCTCTTCCAGACATTTACGCAAGCCGTCCATGGCATTGCCGTCCAGCCAGTAGCCGTTGGAAACAAAGGCGATGATGCCCCCCTGCGTTTTGTTCAGCCTGTCGGATGCCCAACGAAAAGCCTTGATGTAGGAATCGTACAGGGAGTTTTTGTTGGTCTGATTCGATTGGGCGGCATAGGTTGCGGCAATGCGCTGTTCCAAGCGGGGATAGGATTGATTCTGCGCATCGTCATTAGCGGACTTCTGCCCCACGGAATACGGAGGATTGCCGATGATGATCTGAATGGGCGTTTTCTGCTGCGCCTGTACGCGTTCGGAGTTTTGCGGCAACGCCGGGGCATAGAGCCAGTTGGTATCGTCCGTTTCTCCAAGCTGGAAAGTATCCGTCAGACAGATGCCGTTGAAGGGCGTATAGGCTACGTCTTCGTTCTGTGTTGCATGGTATGCGTTTTCGATATTAATGGACGCGATATAATACGCCAGAAGAACGATTTCGTTGGCGTGCAGTTCATAAGCGTATTTGCGCGGCAAGGCTTCCGCGTTGATGAGTCCGCTTTGGATCATGCGTGCGATGAAGGTCCCCGTGCCGGTGAACGGATCGAGCACATGCACGTTCTCATCCGACAGCGAACGTCCGAACGTGGCTTGCAGTACATCGGCCACGGAGCGGTTGATGAAATCCACGACTTCCACCGGCGTATACACGATGCCCAACTTTTCCACTGTCAGGGGGAAGGCAGTGCGGAAAAATTTGTCATACAGCTCGATGATGATGCGTTGTCTGCCTTCGGCATTGTCGATGCCGGAAACACGCATTTTCACGGATTCATAGAAGCGTGACAGAACCAGCGTATCCTTTTCCAGAGCCTGTTCTTCCAGAAGGTTGACCATGCCTTGCAGAGCCTTGGAAACGGGATTGCTCCGCACAAAGGAGTAGTTATCGAACAGGGCTTCGAACACCGGCTTGGTGATCATGTGCTGAGCCAGCATTTCCACCACTTCTCCGGGCGTGACGGATGGATTGATGTTCTTGCGCAATCCGTCAAGAAAATCGTCAAAAGCGGCTTTATGCGGACCGGGCGCGGCAATCAGGCGGTTGATGCGCTCCATGTACCCTTGGGCAATTTTTGCTACGTCAGCAGCCCATTGCTCCCAATACCGCTTGTTACCGACTTTCTGTACCATGCGGGCGTAAATGGCGTTTTGGAGTTCCTTCAATTGTGGAAGGGGAAGCTGTACGGCTTTTGCCTTGCCGTCTCCTCCAGAAATTCTGTCACCCGTATCTGTTCCAGAGCCGTCACCAATACCGCCGATCAGCACGGAGCCGCCACCGGTAGGCTTATGGCGGTTAAGATCAATTTTGTTGACCGTGGCGCTGAACCGGTCATCGTGCGCACGCAATGCGTTGAGTACCGTCCAGACTACGGCAAAACGCTTGTTGTCGTTGAGCGCTTCTTCCGGCGTGACATTGGCGGGAATGAGCACCGGAATGATGATATAACCAAACTTCTTGCCCGGCGCAGTACGCATGACGCGCCCAACGGACTGCACCACGTCGATCTGGGAGTTACGCGCTGAAAGAAAAAGAACCGCATCCAGCGAAGGGACATCCACCCCTTCAGAAAGACAGCGTACGTTGGTCAGAATGCGGCATTCATTACCGTCGGAAGGCGAGGCATTGAGCCACGCCAGCTTTTCATCCCTCGTCGTGGCGCTCATGGTGCCGTCCACATGTTCGGCGGCAACGCCCACCATTTCCTCTCGCTCTTTCTGCGTCAGACTGTCGTAATAGCTGTCCTTGAAGCAGGAGAAGACCGCACTGATTTTTTGAGACGTCCTGATGTTCTGACAAAACGCCACAGCCTTGCGCATGGGCGAGGGATCGGAGGCTTTCAAAAGCCCCTCGTCAACAAGCATCCGTTTGGAGAGCGCGTTGATGCAGCC
>DBFXIC010000465.1:0-4089 GCA_048455095.1 Anaeromassilibacillus sp. | reverse complement strand
TGCACCGGCTGCTTAATCGCGTAATTGTTGGCCCGCAGGGCCGCGGCAGCAAAGCTTCGATTTCCGGATGGGAAGTGTTCGGCAAGACCGGCACAACGAACGATCAGAAGGACAGCTGGTTTATCGGCGGTACACCGTACGCAGTGGCTGGCATCTGGACGGGCTACCGCGATTCGCCTACAGCGATGAACAACACGGAAAAGAAGTATGCCATCTCGATTTGGCAGAGTATAATGGCAAAATATTTGGAGAACAAAGAGCCTTTGAAATTCACCTATGATGAAGAGGTGGTTTCGGCGACGTTCTGCCAGCAGAGCGGCCTTTTGGCAACGGGAAGCTGCCCCAAGACAGGTACAGGTTGGTATAAAAAGGGCGAGCTCCCTGGAAAATGCGGGTTGGAGCATCCCTCGGAAGGCGAAGAAACGCCCGGAGAGGGAAACGAGGGCGAGGCGCCCGAGATAGAGACGCCGTCTGATCCTTCTGTGTCTACGCCTGGTCAATCGGGAGAAACGCCTCCGGAATCTGGAACGCCGAACGAAAGCCTGCCGACTCCGGAGATTCCTTCGGCGCCGCCGGAGATTCCTCCACAGGAGCCAGAGGCAAACCCGGACGACAATGTTGTGGTGCTTCCAGGAGACGACGAGTTGCCTCCGGGCGTTGTACCGGTGGGGTAAACATGCTCTTTTTCAACAGGATGTGGGGATGCGGAGACGCGTCCCCTTTCTTTTTCAAATTTTGACAACAATTTCATAAATTAACCTGTTAAAGTGAAGAATGTTGTTGTTTTTGATATTGAATGTCCGATTAAAAAATGGTAAACTGTTAGCATGTCTATCTGCTCTTTGGAATGGAAATCCGTTCCTTGAGCTGTTACAATTGCTGGGTTCCGGCGTGTTTTTTCAGCGCTGTAGTGACAATCCACCGCTGGAAAAACAAACCGTCTCCGACTGAACAGATTGTTGTCATCGGTGGGCGGGAGCGACTAATATATATAGGGAGTGCTGGTGAAATGGTACAAATAGCGGTTATGGGCTATGGCGTGGTTGGTTCTGGCGTGGTAGAAGTTCTCACCACTCATACGGAGCACATTGCAAAGCGCGCAAAAGAAGAAATTGAGATCAAATATATCCTTGATCTGCGGGACTTTCCCGATAGCCCCTTTGCAGATAAATTCACAAAATCTTTTGATGATATCGTGAATGACCCGGAGGTTCGCGTTGTCGTCGAGGTCATGGGTGGCCTGCACCCGGCGTTCGAGTATACAATGCGCTGCATGGAGGCTGGTAAGAGCGTCGTGACGTCCAATAAGGAATTGGTGGCGGCAAAGGGCGCTGAACTTTTAAAAGTGGCGCAGGAGAACAACGTCAACTTCTTGTTTGAGGCCAGCGTGGGCGGCGGAATTCCGATCATTCGCCCCATCAGCCAGTGCCTCGCGGCAAATGATGTGATTGAAATTGCGGGCATTTTAAACGGGACCACCAACTTCATTTTGACAAAAATGATTCATGAATCGATGGACTTCCAAGAGGCGCTGGCCTTGGCACAAAAGCTCGGTTATGCGGAGCGCAATCCTGCAGCTGACGTGGAAGGTCATGACGCGTGCCGAAAGATCTGCATTTTGGCTTCGCTGGCGTTTGGCCGGCATGTCTATCCCGACCAGGTGCACACGGAGGGCATTACAAATATTTCCCTGGCCGATGTGGAGTACGCGGAGCAGTGGGGCGGCGTGGTCAAATTGATCGGCCGTGTAAAGCAGATGGAGAGCGGGAAACTGCAGATTATCGTATGCCCGATGTTTGTCCCGCGCGAAAGTCAGCTCGCCAATGTCGACGACGTATTTAATGGCATTATGGTGCGCGGCGATTCCACCGGCGATGTAGTGTTCTACGGCAAGGGCGCCGGCAAGCTGCCGACTGCCAGCGCGGTTGTGGCGGACGTAATTGATTGCGTTAAGCACTTTAAGGCCAGAAAGTATCTCTTCTGGAACGATGGCAGTCCGGAATATGTAGAGGATTACCTCGACGACAAGGTGAGCATGTATGTGCGCGCTCATACGGATAACGAAGCGCTTGCGCTTGGCAATGCCAACCATCTGCTTGGCGGTGTGACCCGATTGGCACGCAAGGATGCGCCTGCGGGAGAGATTGCCTTTGTCACCAATGTCATGCCCGAGCGCATGATCGATGCAAACCTCAAGAAGCTTTCCGAGCTGGGTGTAATCGTTGAGAACACCATCCGCATCGGCGAGCTGTGAGTGATAGAATGTAGGAGAGTAGTAGAACATGATTAGGATACAGATTCCGGCAACCAGTGCAAACCTTGGCTCCGGGTTCGATTCCCTGGGCATTGCGCTGACCATGTACAATCAGGTGTGGATGGAGGAATCCGACACGCTGGATATTTCCTCCAAAGACGATGTCATCATCCCCACAGACGAAAACAACCTCATTTTTTGGGCTGCGAAGCAGGTCTATGAAAAGTGCGGACGCAAACTTCCTGGCCTTAAGCTGATCCAGCAGAACGATATACCCATGGCACGCGGCCTGGGCAGCAGTTCGGCGTGTATCGTGGCGGGCATTCTCGGTGCAAACCGTCTGTTGGGCAGTCCGCTCAGCACCACGGAACTCATCAATCTGGCTGCGGAAATTGAAGGCCATCCGGATAATACCACCCCAGCGATCGAGGGTGGTTTGGTCGCTTCTGCGATTGAAGCGGGCAGGGTTTACAGCGTCAGCGTCCCGGTTTCAGAAAAAATTCGTTTTGCGCTGTTCATTCCACCGTTTGAACTTAAGACAGAGAAGGCACGTTCCGTTTTGCCAGAGACGTATGCCCGCAAAGATGCGGTTTATAACTTGTCCCGCTCCGCGCTGATGACAGCTTCCCTGTTCTCTGGAAAGCTGGAAAACCTGCGCGTCGCCGTGCAGGATAAGATTCACCAGGCATACCGCTCCGGATTGATCGACAATCTGGACAATGTATTCCGCCTGAGCTATGAATTGGGTTCCTTAGGTACATATATCAGCGGCGCAGGACCGACGATCATCTCCATGATTGATGCGGCGGATACGGATAATTTTGTGCGCTATGCGGGCAGCCACTTGGAAGAAAAGGGCATCACCGGCTGGCAGATCAAAATTCTGAATGCGGACTCCAAGGGTGCGCAGATTTCGATTGCATAAGAAATCAACTCAGAATGGTAGGACACCAGTTTTTGGATAGGCGGAGTCCCTTTTTCCGCAGCTGTTGCTCTGGAATGTGGCGCTTCGCGCAATTTTATCGATTGAGAGATGGAGGATGAACCAATGAGCCTTATCGTTCAAAAATTCGGCGGCAGTTCGGTCGCAAATGCTGAACGCGTGTTTAACGTGGCCAACATCGTCACCCAAAAATATAGGGAAGGCAACGACGTGGTCGTGGTGGTTTCCGCGCAGGGCGATACCACGGACGATTTGATTGCCAAGGCAAATGAAATTAATCCGGACGCTTCGAAGCGTGAGATGGATATGCTGTTGACCTCTGGTGAGCAGATTTCCGCATCCCTTCTGGCAATGGCGATTGAAAGGCTGGGTTATCCGGTGGTTTCCCTGCTGGGCTGGCAGGCAGGCTTTTACACCAGCTCTGCCTATGGTACAGCCAGGATCAAACGCGTGACCCCGGATCGCATTAAAAAGGAAATCGATAAGAAAAATATTGTGGTTGTCACCGGCTTCCAGGGCATTAACCGTTACGACGATATGACAACGCTGGGACGCGGCGGTTCCGATACGAGCGCTGTGGCAATTGCAGCTGTGATGAACGCCGATCTGTGCCAGATTTATACCGACGTAGAGGGTGTGTTCACTGCCGACCCGCGCAAGATTAAAAACGCGCAGAAGCTGCATGTGATCTCCTACGACGAGATGTTGGAACTGGCTTCCCTGGGTGCGCAGGTGCTGAACAACCGCTCCGTTGAGATGGCGAAAAAATATAATATTGAGCTTGAGGTACTTTCTAGCCTGTCAAATAATAAGGGTACGATTGTGAAGGAGGCAACTAAAGTGGAAAAGATGATGATCAGCGGAATTGCAAAGGACGAGGATGTCGCGCGCG